>CAXTGN010000019.1:24357-24707 GCA_964243455.1 uncultured Acidobacteriaceae bacterium | reverse complement strand
TGTCATAAACGATCACACCGGGTTGTCATTCCGCATCACGCTTTCGCTTGTCATTCCGTAGCGCAGCGAAGGAATTTGCTGTCCGCCCGCACCGCCAAAACCTCCCCTCACTGCGGCTTCTGATACGCGCCATAGGCCGAATCCGTGCCCTCACCCCGCACCAGCGACGGGTCTCCCTTACCCTTCTTGCCCCCGGGCCGCGCGCCGCTCGTCCGCGGCATCGGCGGCGTGGCGGCATCGCCTTCGGTCGCGGCGGGCAAGGGTTCCACCCGTCTCGGTCTTCCCCCCGGCACCGTCGGGGAGGCCGCCGCACCCGGCGCTTTGGCCGGAGTCGCGCTCTCCCGCGTCAG
>CAXTGN010000019.1:0-24347 GCA_964243455.1 uncultured Acidobacteriaceae bacterium | reverse complement strand
ATCGCCGCCGACGCCTCCGCATCCGGCTGTACCTGGTGCCCCAGCTCCAGATGCACCAGCGCCGCCTGCAACTCCGCCGCCTGGCCTATGTGCGTCAGCTGCGGCCGGCAGCCACCCACTGCCGCGTTCGTATACTGGCTGTTGCAGTAGCTGTCCAGCGCCTGGCTGGACAGCTTCGCCAGGCACTCCGAAACCGAGATCTGCGCATCGATCGCCTCCCGAGCCTCGCTCGGCCGCTTCAGGTTCAGCAGCGCATCCGACTCGTCCAGCTTGATGCCCGGGTACCCTGGATCCAGCCGCGAAATCTCCCGCAACTCCGGAAGCGCTGCCTCATACAGCTTCTGCTCCAGCAGGCTGTGCGCCCACAGCGAACGCTCTTCCAGCCCCGAACGCGTCACCCCGGCCGCCATGGGTGCCATACAGGACGAGGTGCCGGACTCCACGGGGGCCGGGTCAGCCGACAACGCAGCCGGACTTTGCCCATACCTGCGTTCCATCGCCGGCCGGCCCACGTAGATCCCGGCACCGAGCGCCGCCACCGCCAGACCAAACAGCGGGATGCCCCACCATGGCACACGCGACACACCTTTCGCCCGGGACGGGGTTCTGAACTCGCTCCCGTCCGGCGCCGCTCGCACCACCGGTTCGGACGGCTCCTCAGCTGCCAGGCTCATCGCCCGGTAAAGCACCTCGTTTCCCGCCGCGGGCTGCGAAGGCGTTTCCCCTCCCGGCGCAAACGGCCGCACCGGCTCCGGTCCGCGCCATGTATCCGCGGACGGGGACGTGGAAGGGCGCATCTGCCGTGGCGCAAACGTACGAATCGGCTCCGATTCACGCCATGGCGGCGCCTCGGATACCACCGGATCGAACGCAAAAGGCTCCCGGACAGACTCCTCTCCTGCGGTTGCCTCGTCAGAAAAGGACGTGTGCGCCTGCCGCACCGCGGCGTTCAGAAACAGAAACACCTGCCGAACCGCCCCCTGCGCGTCCTCTGAACGGCCCGCGGCCTCCGGCCCGCCCACGGCCACCGCCACCAACTCCAGAAGCTCCCCGCGGCCCAGGTGCTCATCCTCCCGGTACAGGATCGACCGCACCATGGAACCCATCTCTTCCTGAAACGGACCGGGCTCCGCCACCATACTCCCAAACGCGAGCAAATCCTCCGCAGTCCCAAAAGGCACATGCCGGCTGGCGAAGAACTCCCGCAACTCAGCGATATATTCCCTATACCGCTGACCGACGCCCTGCGGCTTCGTTTCCTCCACCATCACCTGTCCCCCGGTGCACGACCCGCATCCCTGCCTCGCGCCATACGTGTCCTTCTCGTTCTTATAAGTAGGAGGGAGAACATGGGGAAAGCGTTTCCTGCTGTTCTTCCGCAAAGAACGCACATCTGAGGCCCTTGCCCCCGTGACGCTTCGTCACCACCCCCTCGTTCGTCACCCTTCGTTTGTCATTCCGTAGCGCAGCGAAAGAATCCGCTGTTTCCCCCAGGAGCCACTAGCCCCCGACAACAAGCAGGAGGCCAGACAGCAAACATAAGCGACGTCCCCGTCATTTCGCATCCAAAGCCGCAAAGGGCAGTACGCCGACCCTCGAACCCCGAGGGGGGGGGCGCGCCTGTGCACATCTTCGTTCTCTTTAAGTTCAACCACGAGATCGGACCGGTAGCCGTCACCGGTGTCGAGGGTGATGTCACGGATATGCTTTTGCCCTGTGTGGGCGATCTGGTCAAGCACCGCGACTCCGAAGACAAGCCCTTCGAGGGCAAGGTGACGGACCGCATCTTCGAATACGACATCAACCAGGGCATGGCTGTGAGTGGGGCTGTTGTCATTACGCTTTGCATGGACCGAACGGCTGTCCACTAGCTGCGGACCTGTCCCTGGCATCCACCTTCCGGCCAGGGATCCACTTCGAAAAAGAACCGCATGGACCGATCGGAAGCGCAACCTGTCAGGCTTACCGCCTTTCGTGTACTCTCGGGTACAAAGGTGGCGGCACAAAGGTGCTGTACGCCCGAAACGAGCGTCTTCATGGTTCCAACCCGCGAGCACTGGCGTATTCAAAAGTGGGCCAACGAACAGAGCGCCATCCCCGCACAGCTCAAACGGCTCAAGCACGACGGCGAACCGGCCATCCTGACCTTCCTCTTCGGAGAGGCCGGGGAGGCCGGACCGGATATCTACACCATCTCATGGGAGACCTTCTTCGCCCTGTTCGACTTGCTCAATCTCTCGATCGCCTTTGACGAGGAGTCGACCGACTTCTGCATCGTGAAAGTCAGGGACCGTCCCAGCCCCGATCTCCTCCACTGATACGTTCCCCTCAAAGCATTCTGAAAAATGTCCCTCCCCGGGCACTGAACCTCATCCCCCACCCCCAATTGTCATCCCGTAGCAACGCCAGGGGATCTGCTTCTCGCCATGGGAGCGAAACGGCCCAACTCCTTGCCGCACAGCCCCGCTGAAATGTTAGGGTAATCCCAATTAGAACTTCCGTAACATCCACGCAGTTACCTCCGCCCCGTGCGGGCGGAGCACACCTTGTTTCTTAGGAGCTTCTGGATGACAGCAGTCAAGCCGTCGGCTTTACCCTTCTTCGCCTCTCGATTCCGCGCACGCGGATCCTCTGCGGTTGTGGCCTTCCTGGCCCTATCTGCCCCGGCCGTTTTTGCCCAGGGTGTTCACACACGGCACGTACGGGACGTGGTCGCGTCCGGCGCTGCCCAGGCCGTCAGCCATGCCGCAGGAAACGGGGTCCTTGGCCTCGATCTGGTCTTTCCGTTGCGTGATCCCGACGGCCTCACGGTGTTCCTGGAAGATCTGTACAACCCCTCTTCAACCGGCTACCGGCACTTCCTGAGCCCGGCGCAGTTCACCGAGAAGTTCGGTCCCACGGCGGCCGACTACAACGCCGTTCTGAAGTTTGCGGAGGACAATGGCCTCACTGTCACCGGAGGCTCCCGGGACGGCATGGATGTCCAGGTAAAGGCTCCCGTCGCTGCCATCGAAAGTGCCTTCCACCTCAATATCCAGAACTTCAAACACCCCTCCGAGAACCGCATCTTCTACAGCCCCGACCGCGAACCCACAACGACGCTGTCGTTCAATCTCTGGCACATCTCCGGTCTGGACAACTTCTCGGTCCCGCATCCACTCCTCGTGAAGAAATCAGACTACGCCGCGGCCCACGGACTCAGCCCGGACGCCGTAGTCAGCCACGCCACCACCGGCTCCGGCCCCTCTGCCTCATTCCTTGGGTCCGACATGCGCGCCGCGTACTACGGCTCCGGCGGCCTCAACGGGGCCGGCCAAAACCTTGGCCTGTTTGAATACGAGGGGACAAACCTCACCGACCTCACGACCTACTACAAAAACACCGGCCAGCGGCAGCCCCTCACCCCGCAACTCATCTCGACCGACGGCACCTCCACGGCCTGCAACTACACGCGCGCGGGCGGAGACTGCGATGACGGCGAACAGAACCTCGACATGACCCAGGCGCTCGGCATGGCCCCTGGCCTGGCCAGCCTGCAGGTCTATATCGGCTCCACGGACACGGCCATCGTCAGCGCCATGACCACCCACAGCCCTCTGCCCACCACCATCGGCTGCTCCTGGGGCTGGACGCCCGCCGATCCCTCCACCCTGGACCCGTACTTCCAGAAAATGGCCGCCCAGGGCCAAAGCTTCTTTGCGGCCTCCGGTGACAGCTCCACCTGGTCCCGGCGGGTGGAAGCCTGGCCGGCAGACGACGCCTACGTCACCGCCGTGGGTGGCACAGACCTCGTAACCGCCAGCGCCGCTGGTCCCTGGAAATCGGAAACAGCCTGGGTGGACTCCGGCGGCGGCATCTCGCCCGACAAGATCGCCATCCCCTCCTGGCAAAAGGCCGCCATCAACTCCACCAACAAGGGCTCAACTACCTACCGCAACGGGCCTGACGTTGCCGCCAACGCCAACTTCACCTTCTACACGTGCGCCGACCAGGAGGCCTGCCTGGCTAATGAGTACGGCGGCACCAGCTTCGCCGCTCCCATGTGGGCCGCCTATACCGCCCTCGTTAATCAACAGCTCAAGGCTGAGGGCCGGTCGAACATCGGCTTCCTGAACCCCACCATCTACAGCGAGAACGCCACCGCGGCCACCTACAGCACCGACTTCCACGACATCATCTCCGGAACCTCGGGCAGCTACTCGGCCGTGAAGGGCTTCGATCTGGTCACAGGCTGGGGCAGCCCCACGCCCGCGCTCGTCAACACCCTCACCAAGTAAGTCGCCGAACGACTGAAAAGGCCGGAGCCGACGCTCCGGCCTTTTCTCGTGTTACGGACCAAAGCCCCCGCGAAACATGTATGCAGGAATGGGCTTCGTCCGTGCAGGAGTGCACAAAGACGTACACTTTTTGCATGGCCGAAACGCTGCCGCTGCTGAAACCCCGCGAAGCCGCCGCCATCCTCGGCATCAGCTATCCCACCGTAAAACAGTGGATTCTCTCCGGAAAACTGCGTACAGTGCAGACGCCCGGCGGCCACCACCGCATCGACCAGGCCTCGCTCAAACCCTTCCTAAAAGAAGACGCCACAAAGCCCGCAAAGGAGTCCCGCGAGCGCTATCGCCGCGTCTCCGGCCGCAATCAGCTAGTCGGCCATGTTGTTGATTTACAAATAGATGGCCTTCTAGCCAAGGTGGTGATCTCCTTTGGAGATCAACAAGTGACGGCCATCGTTACCGCCGACGCCGTCCGCGAAATGGACCTCAAAAAAGGCGATGCCGCCGCCGCCCTGATCAAAGCCACAGAGGTCATGATCGAACGCATCTAGCCGCGGCCTTCGTACGCTTTGGCTTGTCATTCCCGAAGGGAATCCGCGTTTGTCGTTGCCTGTTCTCAAGAACTTAAAGTGACACCTGAACCCGCCGTTAACTACCCTGGTTCACTCGTATTTGAGCGTAGTCACCGGATCCAGTTTCGCCGCGCGATTGGCCGGCAGCGTACCGAAGATCACCCCGACAAGCACCGCCGTAAACAGCGAAATCAGTGCGCTCCACGGCGAAATCGGAATCTTGAGGCCAGTAAAGATGCGCACCGTCAAGGGCAGCGCCAGGCCAAGCAGCGTACCCACCAAGCCACCCGCAAGCGACAAAAACACGCTTTCCGTGAGGAATTGAACCCGTATCTCGCGGCCGGTCGCGCCCAGCGCCTTGCGGATGCCGATCTCCTTGATGCGGGATTGCACGTTGGCCAGCATCGAGTTCATGATGCCCACGCCGGAGACCACCAGCGTGATCGCCGAAGCAAGGGTCAGCACCACCATCAGCATGGTCGAAATCTGCCCCATCACCTGCAAAACGGTCGTCAGCGTGAAGGCTGTAAAGGTGTTTCCCGCCCGGTGCCGCGCCGTAATAATCGCCTCGATCTTGCGTGCTACCGGCTCTACCTGGTTTGCGTTCGCGACGGTAAAGAAGATCTGCTTCAGGTTGTCGGTACCCTGGAAATAGCGGGCTACAGGGTACGGAATGAGCATGGTCTGGTTGTTCACCTCGCTCATGCCAAAGGTCTGAATGCTTTCCTTGAACACGCCGATGATGGTGAACGGGATGCCGCTGACCGAGATCGTCTGATCGATCGCCTCGCCTGAGCTGCCGAAGAGTTCCTGCGCCAATGGCTCAATAATCACAACGACATGGGCATGCGTTTGTTCGTCTTCTTCATCGAAAAAGCGGCCCGCGAGCACCTTCAGATTGCGCACCTGTTTGTACTGCGGACTCACGCCCAGCAGCATGGTTTCCTTCACTTTGCCGTCGTGGACGGGGATGCGGTCATGCCACTCCAGCATGGGCGAGCTTGCGGTGATCCATGGCCCAAGTTGGTCGGTCACAGCGGCCATGTCCTCACGGGTCATGAAATCGGCAACACTGACGTTGTCCGGCCCGGTAACCAGGCTGCCGCCGCCCTGCATTTCGATCATGTTCGGCCCGATGGATGCGATCATGTTGAGCGCGTACTGCCGTCCTGTCAGTCCGAGCGTGGCCACCAGAATCACCGACGCCGAGCCGATCACCATGCCGAGCATGGTGAGGAGAAAGCGCGCCTTGCTGGCGCAGAACGTGTCGATAGCCTGGGAGACGATCTCGCGGAAGGCCACCGTGGAGGTGGCACTGCGCAGCGTTGCCTCAAAGGTATCCCGGGCGACGCGGCGCCGAGAAGCCGGAACAGCTTTTGCACTCGGAGGCGTGCCAACAGGTGGCGGATTTTGAACGCGGGTCGCCATGCTCACTCTGCTCCCGGGCCCGACGCGCTGGTCCTTGGTTTCAGTATCGCAGCCCACCTGATTCAGAGCCGTTCTCTTACAGATACACCCTAGCTCGCTATGGATGCAGAGTTCGCTCCGCGACCCGTTCACCCGGTACAACTAAAGCAGCAGCGGAGACGTACGGATCCCATCCCTTGCGCGGAGGGTTTTCTCAATGAGCCTGCTCCATGAGGAGCGTTTGTTCCCGGCGGACCCGGAGACACGCCGCATCGCGGGTCGGCTCTTTGCCCACGTTCGACACCTGCCGATCCTAAGTCCGCATGGCCACACCCAGGCTGGATGGTTCGCCAGGGACGAGCCCTTTCCCAACCCCGCAGCGCTGTTGATTCAACCTGATCACTACGTTCATCGCATGCTCTACAGCCAGGGCATCACCCTGGAGGATCTGGAGATCGGCGTCCCGGAGATGCGTGATCCGCGCCGGGTCTGGCGCCTGTTCGCCGAGCACTATTTCCTCTTGCGTGGCACGCAGACGCGCGTGTGGCTCGATTTCGCCTTCGGGGAGTTGTTCGGCCTGACGGAGCGGCTTTCCGCGGACACGGCGGATCGTTACTTCGACACAATCTCAGAAAAGCTGGCGACACCCGCATTCCGTCCTCGTGCCCTGTACGAGCGTTTCCGGATCGAGGTCCTGGCCACCACAGATTCTCCCCTGGACCCCCTGAATGATCACGAGGCGATCCGCGACTCCGGCTGGGGCGGGCGCATCCTTCCGACGTTTCGGCCGGATTCCGTTGTGGATCCCGACTTCGCCGGCTTCCGCGAGAACCTCGGCAAGCTGGGCAGGCAAAGCGGTGAGGATACCGCGACATGGGGGGGCTACCTCGCCGCGCTGCGCCGGGAGCGGGAGCGTTTTCGCCGGCTGGGCGCTACGGCCACCGATCACGGGCACCCAACGCCGCGCACGGCAAACCTGTCCCAGCGAGAGGCGGAGACGCTCTACGCAACGGTGCAGGGCGGCCAGGGAAGCGCTGAGCAGCACGAACTGTTCCGCGCGCAGATGCTCACCGAGATGGCGCGCATGAGCGTGGAGGACGGCCTGGTGATGCAGATCCACCCTGGCTCCTTCCGAAACCACAATGCCGCGCTTTTTGCACGATATGGGCGGGATGTCGGCGCTGATATTCCCATGCGGACCGACTATGTACAGTCGTTGAAGCCGCTGCTGGACCTATTCGGCAACGAACGGAATCTCACGGTCATCCTCTTTACCCTGGACGAGACCGCGTACAGCCGTGAGTTGGCCCCACTGGCGGGTCATTATCCATGCCTTCGCCTTGGGCCGCCCTGGTGGTTCCATGACAGCCCTGAAGGCATGCTGCGCTTTCGCGAGCAGACCACGGAAACGGCAGGCTTTTACAACACGGTGGGTTTCAATGACGACACACGCGCGTTTTTCTCCATCCCGGCGCGGCACGATGTGGCCCGCCGCATGGATTGTGCGTTCCTGGCGAGGCTGGTGGCTGAGCATCGGTTGGATGAGGACGAGGCGGCCGAGGTGGCGCACGCGCTTACCTATGAGCTGGTGCGCAAGGCGTACCGGTTGTAAAAAGACTTGATGAACCGGGGTTGTTTCACCAAGACCAGCAGCCCTCGTGGAGGAACTCCTTAATGAAGATGCAACGACGCAACCTGCTTGGCGTGCTAACCGGCGCGGCTGGTTCTGCACTGATGCCGCGTGGCTCCTTCGCTGGGGTGGGGCAAACAACGCAACCTGGCGAGAATGCCAACGGGCATGAGAAGGTCACCGGGATCGGCGGTCTGTTCTTTCGCGCCCACGATCCGAAGGGGCTGGCGCAGTGGTATCAGGAGCACCTCGGCGTGACCGTGACACCGCAGAGCTATGGCGAGCCGAGCTGGCAGCAGGAAGCCGGTACCACGGTCTTTGCGCCGTTTGGAGAGAAGAGCAACTATTTTGGGGACCCGAGCAAGATGTGGATGGTGAACTTCCGGGTGCGCAGCCTGGACAAGATGGTTGCGCAGCTCACAGCGGCGGGCATTGCCGTGAAGGTGGATCCGCAGGCGTATCCCAACGGACGTTTCGCGCGTACCCATGATCCGGAAGGCAATCCCATTGAGCTGTGGGAGCCGGCGCGTGCGACGGCTGCGCACTAGGAACGTGTGCGGCACCCGTGGGAAGCAGATCCCTCGCTTTGCTACGGGATGACGATTCTGGGTGGGTGGCACCCTTGGGGAAAGCAGATCCCTTCGCTTTGCTACGGGATGACAACTTTGGGGGAGCATCGGGCAATGAAATCACACGGTCATCCCACCCGCCCGGTCGCCGCCACCCGCGCATACCACTTCGCGGAGTCCTTGACAGCGCGTCGCCCGTCCCGAAAGTCCACATAGGTCAGCCCATAACGCTGGGTGAAGCCATCCGCCCATTCGAAGTTATCCAGCAGCGTCCACGCGTGGTAGGAGCGCACGTTGGCCCCATCGTGAATGGCCCTCGCGAGCTCGGTCAGATAGCTGCGGAAGAACTCGATCCTGCGGGTGTCCGGCACGCTTCCGCCTGCGCCGGCGAAGGGCGCGTCCAGGTAGCTGCAGCCGCTCTCCGTGATCTCCATCGGCGGGTTGTTGTACTCGCGCGAGATCCTCATCACCAGGTCGTAGATGCCGCGTGGGTAGACCTCCAGTCCCGCGTCCGTCAACGGGCCTTCGGTCGGCATCTCCGCGTGAAAGCCGCTGAACGCGTCGCGCGCGCCACCGTCCAGCTCTGTTTCCGTTCCAAACTGGCCACCCCCGGCCGAGGCCGTGTCGCGTGAATCCGAGACGACGCGGCGCGTGTAGTAGTGAAAGCCCACCCAGTCCAGCGGAGCCTTCATGATCCTGTCGTCCCCCGGCCGGTAGCCCATCTCCTTGTAGGGCACTTCGCCTAGAAAAGCCTTGGGGTACTCGCCTGTCATGGCCGCGTGGAGGAAGAACACGTTGTTCGAGGCATGGTACCGGGCCGTCGCTGCACGATCCGCTTCGCTGTCCGTCTTCGGGTAGGCAGGGGCCATGCCATACGCGCTGCCCACCGTGGCTTTGGGCGAGACCGCCTTGAGCGCCCGCAACGCCTGCGACTGCGCCAGGCTGAGCGTGTGCGCCGCGCGCAGAAAGAGCTTCGGGTCCGCCTTGCAGGGAGGGAACGCTCCTGCACCGTAGCCCAGATAGGCGAAGGTCCAGGGCATGTTGAACGGCGCCCAGACCGTAATGCGGTCGCCCAGGTGCTTGCCGAGGATGCCGGCGTAGTCGGCGTAGTACTCGGCGAGGTCCCGGTTGGGCCAGCCGCCCCTGTCCTCCAGCGCCTGCGGCAGATCCCAGTGGTACATGGTGCAGAACGGCCGCAATCCGGCCTCGAGCACCGTGTCCACCATCCGCGAGTAGTGATCCAGGCCCTTGGCGTTTGGCGCGCCCACGCCGGTGGGCTGGATGCGCGGCCAGGCAATCGAGAACCTGTAGCTCTTCAGGTTCATCGCCTTCACGATCGCGAGGTCTTCCCGATACCGGTGGTAGTGATCGCAGGCCACATCGGCGTTCGCCGCGCCACGGATCTTGCCCGGCGTGTGCGCGAAGCGGTCCCAGGTGGACTCGCCTTTGCCGTCCTCGTTCCAGGCGCCCTCGACCTGAAACGCCGAGGTCGCAATGCCCCACAGGAAGTCCTTCGGAAAGGCCGCGCCGCTTTCACGATCAACCTGGGGCGTGGGCGCAAGGGAAGACTCCGGGCCGGCAAGTCCGTTTAGAGATCTCGGCAGGATGCTCCCTGCAACGGCGCCAAGCGACCCACGGAAGAAACCGCGACGATTCATACTTGCTCCGATCTGCGATGGGGAGGCGCTGCGGGACAGGCAGATCCCTTCGCTTTGCTACGGGATGACAAGCTGGGTAAGGTGCGCAATGCAGCACGCACGCGCCCACCATCCGGATGATGGGCACCACCTTACACCACCGCAGTAGATAAACGCTTGTCTTAATTGATTCGAACCACATACGAGGTCGCCTGGGCGTCCGGCGTCCCAATCCAGCCGGCAATGGTCGCGGCCTCGGTCCGCCCGCGTGTCACGGGGTCGATGCGCACCCAGAAACCCGTTTGCCCCGTAAACTCAGCGACGCGCGCGCCGTGATAGCGATCCACGAGCGCCTCTTTCAGATCGAGGGCGTCCTTGACCACCGCAAAGGGCCCGGTCTGGACGCACCACCGTCCCAGCGGATCGGCTCCGGGGTGCTCATAGGCCTCCAGGCGCACGTGCGCCACGCCCGCGCGGTACATTCCGATTTCCTTGGCGGCCATCTCGGACAGATCCATCACGCGGCCCTTCGCGAACGGTCCACGATCCGTGATGCGCACCAGCGTGGACTGGCCGGTGTCCAAATTGGTGACCCGGACGGTCGACCCGAGTGGAAGCGTCTTGTGCGCGGCTGTGGGCGCCGAGCCCTCGTAGCGGATCCCGTCCGCCCCTGTATGCCCATGGGCGTAATACCACGTGGCAATCCCGCTTTCTGTGTATACGGGGCGCCCGCCCGTGTCGTCGAAGAAGCCGGCGCGGGGTGCCGTGGGCGTGACGCCACCCGTGACCGGGCTGCGCGCATAGCCCGGCGCGACCGGGGGCGGTGGAGGCGCGTAGGCCGTCTGCTGCTGATGATGGCAGCCCGCGAGGGCCAGGAAAACGCCTCCCAGGGCACCGGCCGCTAGACTCTTTGCGAACGCCGCCAGCCGCCGGTTCACCGAGGGCCGGCCTCACGCTTCCGGCTCTCGTCGTCGAGACGCTCTGCCAGCTTGCGCAGCTGCTCCGAGGCTGTTCTCAGGGCTGCCGATCCACCGCGCCGCACCTCGGGGACGACTTCGTCGTCCACAAAGCGGACCGCGCGACGCAGTTCCTCTTCCAATTGAGAGCTGGCCTCACGCAAGCGCTCTTCCCAGGCTCGTCCACCAGTAGTTGGCACGTCAGTTCCCTCCGCAATACTCACCAGAGTGGGGTGCGATCGACCCTCGCGTCAATGCGTCATGCGGGCCCTGTGTCGATTCGGTTACCGTTGCGGGCACTTTCGGGTCGGGCCGCAGGGACAACCGCGCCTCCCGCATTCGCGTCCTTCAGAGAAGCTCGGCATGGCACGCTATCGCCCTCCGGCCACCTCTCCTGCCGGAGTCAATGGAATTCATGAACCGTCTCACGCATACGTTTTGTCCCGGAAAACCTGCGGGCGCAACCCAGAGATCGGCCCTGCTGTTTGGCTGCGCTCTTCTGGGCCTGATCACCCCTCGTGCCTCGTCACAGCAGCTTCTTGTCACCGCGGCGGAACCGGCTGCGCTTTCCGGATTTGCATCGCCGGCTCCGAGATTTTCGTTTTCCCTCACATCCTCCTCATTGGAGCGCGAGGCAACAGACGACAACTTGCCCGACGCCCCGCAAACCGAAGGCCGAACACGGCACAGATCCCGGCCAGCGTATTGCCAAGAAGCCGGCGAAGACAATTCCACCCGGCTTTACGGCGCAGCGTCTGAATGCCCATGACAAGGTGCTTCTGGGTGCTGAAGATCTCTACAGCATCAGCAATCTCGTTGCGGTCTTCGCCTCGGCAGGCTACTCCCACGTGACAAACGGGCAACCGAACTACGGGACCGACAAGGGTGCCTTCGGCGAACGGCTGGGTGCAGCTGCCATCCGCGAAACCTCCCAGGGCATCTTCACGGACATGGTCTTCGCCCCGTTGTTGCACGAGGACAGCCGCTACTACGTCGAAGGCATCAAGTACAACCCGTTTCATCGCACGCTGTATGCGATTACGCGTCCTCTGATCACGCGGAAGGACGATGGAGGCAACACCGTAAACGGGGCGCTGCTGCTGGGTTACGCCGCGTCCGCAGCCATCACCCCTGCCTTTTACCCACAAAGCAATCGCAACTTTCACGACACCGCCGCGACCTACGCTGCCTCCATCGGAGGCGCGGCGCTTGGCTTTTTCGTGACAGAGTTCACGAGCGACGCGCTCTACGCGCTTCACCTCCGGGGCAAGCCGGAGTAAGGGCCTTCGATCGGAAAAGGGCGGCGCCGAGATGGCGCCGCCCTTTTTCACTGCTCAAATAGCTCTTAAAACGTGGTTGCCACGGTGAAGCGGAACGTCTTTCTCGGCTCTCGCAGCAGGTAGTCCGCACCGTACAGCTGCAGGGCCTGCGCCTTGGTGAAGGCGCCCGCTCCCGTCAATGTGCAGAGCACCGCTGGGCTGGCACCCGTGGCCGCGTGAGAGGTACACGTCGGATCGACTTTCGGGAAGAAGTCGTTGAACGCGTAGGTGTTGGTCGTCAACTGCTGCGGGAGGTTCTCATACAGGCGCAGCGGGTTGTAGGCGTAGAAGATTCGGAACGGCGCGTTGACGATCGGCAGGATGACCTGGATCTCGGCGCCGTTGGACATGCGCGGAACGAAGTTGGTTCCCGGCAGGACCTGCAGGCTCAGCGGGAAGTGCAGCTGCTGACCGCCGAAGCACGTGCCATTGACCAGCGTCGGGCAGCCATACAGCGGCGCATTCAGCTGTGCCTGGCCTTCCACGCTCTCGCGTAGCTGGTTCGGCTGCAGGTTGAAGTTCATGCCGAAGTCCGTGAACACGGCGAACGTCACCTGGTTCACGATCGGAATGCGGTACTCCACATTGGAGACGAAGCTGGTGTCGCTGCCGACCGAGGAGAGGCGATTGATGGGCAGTGGGATGGAGATATTGCCCAGCGTGGGGTTGGTTGGGTCCCGCGGGATGTTCGATCCATCCGGGTTGGTGAGGTTAAACAGCACCCTTGTGGGGATCAACGTATAGGGTGAGGCGGAACGGACGTCGAAACCACGTACGTCGTTTTCGCCGCCACCGTAGATGCGGTTGAACGGCGGGGCGACCTGACCACCGAAGCCGCCTACTGCGCTGAACTGCACGCGGTAGCCGAGAACGTTGTGCCCTTCACGGTTGACCCGGAGACCCTTCATCGGGAAGAACTGCCGGTAGGTCGCCGTGGGAGCGTAGTACTTCGTGTTGCCGCCGACGCCCGCCACCTGGAACGCAACGTTCAGGTCCTTGCCGTTATGCGGGCCGACCGCACGGTCCAGCGTTGAGAACGAGAAGCTGGGCGTAACCACGGAGGTCACAATGCCATTCAGCGCATTCTGCCCCGCGATGCCCGAGCGATACGCCAATGTCTGTAGGACGTTCAGCGTGTTCTGGTTTAAGGTCGTGATCGACGACCGCGACAACGAATATGAGATACCGACACGCGCTACGCCCGAACGACGGAACAGCTTCCGCAGGGCCGTTCCGCTCGAAAGCGAAAGGCCGGTCGTCGACTGGTTGTAGTTCGTCAGCAGCGAGTTCTGCGCGTTGGTCAGGTTGGAGCTCTGACCATTGGTGATCGCATACTGCTTGGCCGGGTTGTAATCGAACTTGCTCGAAAACACCTGGAAACCCAGCGAGACCGGCTTGTTGCGCAGGTAGGGCTCCGTGAAACCGAAGCTCAGATTGCGCGACAGATCGCCCGCATTGGCGGTCACGCTGAGCGTCTCGCCCAAGCCGAGGAAGTTGTTTGTCTCGTAGTTCAGGCCGATAAATGACCCGGAGAGACCGCTGATACCGCCGTTCAGGCCGATGGAGTTCTTGCCCTTTTCCTTCAGTTTGACGAGCAGATCCACAGTGCCCGCGTCTTCGTTCTGCCGGGTCTCTACGTCCTGATCGGTCTTGAGGGTGTCGAAGTAGTTGAGCTGATTCAGGCGCAACAGGGAAAGATCGACGAGCTGCCCGTTATAGGGCTGCCCTTCTTCCACCAGCAGCTCGCGACGGATGACCTTGTCGCGCGTAATGGTGTTGCCCGTGAACTCGATCCGCGAGATATAAAACTTCTTGCCTTCATCGCAGTTAATGACGAAGGAGACCGTCTTCTTGGCTTCATCGAAGCTCGGTCGCGGGTCCGGCACGAAATTGATGAAGCCGCCCCCGCCGTAGGCCTTCTTGAGCGCTTCGAGCCCCTTGCCGAAGGCCGTGTAGTTGAAGTAATCGCCATCCTTCAGGGCGAACTGCGCCCGGAGCGCCCGGTTGTTCGGGTAGTTCTTGTTCCCGGTGAAGGTGATGCTGCCCAGCTTGTAGCGCTCGCCCTCTTCCACTGGAATCAGGATGTCGACGCGCTTGCCGGTGCTCGGACGAAGCGTGAACGGATCGATTCCGCCGGCGTTGCGGACGTTGGTCTCAGGCTCACCCGTGGTGGCCTTGAAGTAGCCCTTATTGCGGTATTCGAGGCGCACGCGCTCGGCGTCCTCGTCCAGCTTGGAGGCGTCGTAGGTGCGCGGAAACAGGTTCTCGAGAATGATCGAATGCGGAACGCCGATGGGGCGCAGATTGTGCATGGAGGCCCGCAGTTCACGGTTGCCCAACGCGTTGTTGCCCTGAAACGCGATCCTGCCGACCTTGACCGTCGGTCCTTCTTTGACGATGAAGGTCAGGGATACGCGTGCCGGCGGCAGCGTCTTCACTTCGGTGCGTATGGTGGCAAACTGATGCCCGTGCTCGCCGAGCATCTCCTTCAGCACCACCTCGGCACGCTTGATGCGGGTGGGATCGTACTGGCTCTCGACGGAGACGGACACCTTCTCCTTCTTGAACCGGTCGAGGGCATCGGAGACGGAGAAGGAGTTCAGGCCGCGGTAGTTGATTTCGCCGATGGTGGGCTTTTCGCGGACATACACGATCAACTGCACGCAGCCGGCATCGTCGACGCGCTCGATCTGCACGCTGTCGAAGTAGCCTGTGTTCCAAAGAGAGTTGAAATCGCGCTCTACAACGGCGGGGTCATACGCATCGCCCGGCCGCGAGTACAGCCGTGCCACGACCGACTCCTTGGGGATCCGTCGATTGCCGATCACCTGCACCGGGCAGAGCGTCTGCGGTGTAGCTGGCGCAGCCTGAAACTGCGGTCGTGCCGCGACCTGAGCCAAGAGCGATCCATCGCCACATGCAGTGGAGATCATCGCGGCGGCGATTGCCGTTAACAACGGTGCCCCGAAAGGGGCCCCGAACAGGTTCCGGGAAAAGCTGGGGCGCGTGCGCTCGGGCTCGCTAAGACTTTCTTGAGAGCTTCCGCTCACTCGCATTCCGGTAAAAATGACCACAACCTCATTGCTTGTTTCGACGACTGCCCCGCGCAAATGGTAGGGATACCGGGATTATATAGGCGAGAACTCCGCCCTAGCGCTCCCCTGGTCCACGGAACCGTGCCGCCAACCCCTGCAAATCGGCAGCGCGCAGAAAGGCTTGCAACTCAGCCGCCATCCTCGCTTCGGCGACAGGCGCCGCGGCCGCCACAT
The DNA here is from genome assembly GCA_964243455.1 of uncultured Acidobacteriaceae bacterium. Lineage (GTDB taxonomy): Bacteria > Acidobacteriota > Terriglobia > Terriglobales > Acidobacteriaceae > Granulicella. Next base: position 8,714 of record CAXTGN010000019.1, on the reverse strand, counting down.
CCGGGCTTTGCACCTTCAGGAGCATCGGCACCGGCCGCTCCCGGTCCGCGGCCATGGGCAGCACACGGCGTGGATGGGCATACACAAAGGTCATCTGGCCGGTCGAACTTGTGAACTGCTGGCATCCGCCCGCACCGCACAGGGTCGACGCCTCCAGCGTCTGCACCTGCCCATTGTTGTAGATTGCCGCCACAAAAGCTGCGCCTCCCGTGGGCGTCCCCGCCATTACGCGACCGTGCCAGATCGGGTCCTCGCCGCGCGCGATGTGACACACCTCGACGTCGTGCATATCCAGCTCCGGCGAGACACCCACGGCGACGGTGCCCGCGCCGTCCGGCGCCGCGTAGTCGCCCCAGGTGTACACCACGACGCCCGTGGTCAGGGTGTCCTGGTAGGCCCGCACCAGCTTGTAGGTCCCGAGGTGGTCCGGCATCGCCGGGATCGCCGCAATCTGCCTTCCGGCTTCATGTTGGGCCTGCACGTCGTCCAGCCCAAAGGCGAGCGCCAATCCCACGACCGCCACCGCCTTGAGAAGGAGAGGAAGGGCTGGCCGGGTCGTCACAATCGGCGCTGCGGAGATCTCCGGCAACACCTCGCCCGGTCGGCGTCTGAGGCGGTCCGCCCCGGCGAAGAACAGGTACAGTGCCAGCACGAAGAGGCACCCACCGATGATGTAATCCGCCCCTTTGGCGCGGTCCTGCAGCCAGGGGTACGGCAGGGCGATCTTGTAGTACACCACCAGGAGGCAAAGCCGGAGAAAGTTGAACAGGTAGCCAAGCAGCACAGCTCCCAGCACAACCGGCGCAAACAGAATCCACCGGAAGCGGTAAACGTAAGCGATGATCACGGCGGCCAGCCCCAGGGTCACCGCCCCGCGAATGCCATTGCAGCCCGGTGCGATGAACATGCCGAAGTCAGGGGTAAACATCAGGCGCAGATTGTCTGGCGTCAGCGGTTCGCCCAGAAGGTGCGCGAAGCCGCGCGCCACGGTCGCGGAGGCATGCTGCAGGGGCAGATCCACCACACGACTGAAGGTCTCCGGTACCGGCAGCACGGCGCCCATGAACAGCACCGGGAACCAGGCTGCGCGCAGCAGGCGCCTTCCACCAAAAAGCAGCACCATACCCAGGGCATACAGAATAGCCAGCAGTGGCACGGGCGGCAGCTGCACGAGCCAGTCCTTGTGCACGGTGAAGACCAGCATCGTCTGATCGCGCAGAAACACAAGGACGGCCGTCCCCAGCAGAACGGCAAAGCCCCACCATGTGCCCTCGGTCTCCCAGCCGACCGAGCGCCAGGCACGCAGGATCAGCCCATAGCTGACGAAGGGCACCAGAAGCCCCATGGACTTGAGGTCATCCGTGCGCCAGACACCCAGAAGCCACAGGGCGGAGTTGTAAAGGGAAAAAACGCCGATCAGCGCGCAGGCAGCACAAAGACCTATCGCCGCTTGCCAGGGCAGCGTCGCGGTTGCGAAGCGGTTGCGCGGCGGAGCGGGTATGGGTGCCGAAACCTCGAAGATCATTTGAGATTTAAGGCGTTCAGCCTGCCAGGAATTGGCAGGCTCCGATGCGTTTTAGCGGCCTTTACGGGCACGCATATAGGTGCGCAGCGAACGGAAACCATACACGCCTCCCGCAAGACCTGCGAGCACCAGCGTAGGATTTTCCGGGGAATTGGTGCAGCCGCCCAGCGCATACGCCGGAGCCGCGACTAACACCGCAGAGGCGAACACAGCCAACAGCGAAAACTTCTTCATGCGATCCCTTTTCCGCTGCCTTTCGCAGCCGGTGCTTGGCGAGCGGAACTCAACTCTGTGAGGTAACCCACTTGCCATACAAGTAGCTCAAGGGTACGGGGGCTGCCCCACGGCGTCAAGGTAACTCTCGATTAAGGCCTACATCTTTTGCACTATTTCGTAACGGTACCGGAGGGGAGCAAACCATCGCGGCTCCCACGCGTCCCACTGGTTTGGCCGCCTGTAGAATCGGCAGGAATCACGAAGGGGAGAGACAGCGCGCATGGCAACGGCAATGGTGAACATCGTTGGACTGAAAGGGGTGTACGAAAGCCTGAAAACCCGGATGGACAAGGCCATCGAGGACTTCCGCACCCATTTGCTTGGCGTTCGCACGGGCCGTGCCTCCGTCCACATGCTGGACGGGATCAAGGTCGACTACTACGGCAGCGAGATGCCCATCTCCCAGGTCGCCCAGCTGTCGACGCCCGAAGCCCAGGTGATCCTGGTCCAGCCCTTCGAGCAGAATATGGTCCCGCCGGTGGAAAAGGCGATCCGTCTCTCCGGCCAGGGCTTTAATCCCATGCACGACGGCAAGGTCATCCGTGTGCCGGTACCGCCCATGACCGAGGATCGTCGCAAAGATGCTGTGAAACGTCTGGCAGCCAGCCTTGAGGACCACAAGACGGCTCTCCGGAACATCCGCCGCGATGGCAACGATGCCGTCAAGAAGGCCGCCAAGGACAAGACCATCTCCGCCGACGACGAAAAGCGCGCCAATGACGAGATTCAGCAGCTCACCGACGGACAGATCAAGCGCATGGACGAACTATTCAAGGCGAAAGAGAAGGAAGTCCTGACGGTCTGACTCGGAGGACTCATCCCAACGCAAAGGGCCTGCTTTTGAGCAGGCCTTCGCGTTGCGCTATTGGTCGTCCGGCGATCTGCTGCCAACGCTCTCCGCCGGGATGGGGTGCACCTGGGCGTAGTCGCGCACGGTACGTCGTCCCGCCGCATAGCTGCGGTACACGCTGACGTGGAAGCAGGCCTGCTGAAACTCCTCTTCGACGTCGATCCTGCCCGAACGCATCAGGGGCAGCAGGGCCGCGCGCATCCATGCTAGCTGGGCCTGGGTCATGCCGCGCTTGGCCAGGTCGATGGCCTGCCCTGTCAGGTGCGGCGAGGCCGCGTCGCCGGAAACAGCGGCTGCGTTTCCGTTCACCATTTGCAGCCGCGCCTGGTAGTGCACCGTGCGCGCGGCCGAGTTCACCTGCAAAGGCTGCCGGAAACGCGCGTAAAACGCACGGCCCATGTCGGACGCAAACATCACCGTCCAGGGCCGGGCGACGCGCCGGTTGTAGGGCAGGTCCTCATTGACGCGCAGGCTCTCGCTCACGGGAAAGCTGACCAGCATGTGCGCCGCCCGCAGCCGTTCCAGGTCGGCGTCGTCGTAGATGCGTTCCAGGCCGTCCGTCGTGGCCATCACGTTCTGGTGCACAAGGACGTCGTGGGAGCCCCTGAGCGGCGCGGGCATCAGGAGCCGGCCGTTGCGATCGATCTCCGGCAGCACCGCCGGCGACACGGCGGCATCCGTGATGGCCTCACGTTCTTCGAGCGGCTCGGGCGGCGCAACCATCGATTCGGGCTGCCAGTTGGAGGGGTGATTGCGCCGGTGGGTTCCACCGGGACGGTCCGCGGCACCGGAGGAGGGGATGGCGATCTCGCCGCCAAAGCCCTGCACGACCTGGGGCTGGGTCACCGGCGTTGCCGGGGACGGGGCGGCAGAGACACGCACGATTGGAGCGGGGGCTGAGGGCGGGGCATCCTCGCCCATGACGGCCCGGTCACGCGGCAGGCGCTCGTCGTCGTCCGGGTGGGATGTGCCCTCGGCGTAAACCTCAGGCCGGTTTGCGGCCACCACAGGCACCGGTCTGGAGCTGGGGGCGACGGCAGCGGGATGGAGGTCCCGGTCCGCTGGTCGGGGGCGTGCCGGGGTGGGCGTGAGGTGGGCGGCGTGCGACAAGGGTTCCGCACCACGGGCGGCGAGCTGGACGTTGTGCCTGCCATTATGGCGATAGCTGCTGACCAGCGGAGCCGGACCGTAGGCAAAGCCAGGGTGCCTGCCGGCGTGGGCCAGGCGGGCGGAGGCTCTCGGTCCATGCTCCAGGGGGGCCGAACCGCGCCTGGCCCGGTACATCGGGATGGGGGACTCCGCCGGCTCGGCCTGCGGCTTTCGTCCTTTGCCACGCTTGCTTCCGCGACGAGTGGGAGCGCTGCCGGTGCTGGTGGACCGGGTTCCGGGCTTGCCCTTGCCGGCCTCCTTGCGTCCCTTGCGGGCGGTGTGCGAGCCCGTATCGGCCACGGCCGTCGTGTGCAGGGGTGTGGGAAGGGGGTGTTTTGCACGGGAGTGCGGGGAGAAGGCCCCGGCGGTGGGCAGCAAGAACAGCCCAGCCCCCACCACAGCTGCCGTCGTCAACGATGAGGCGGCGCGACCGGATAGTACCGAACGCAGCCATCGGCCCTGCCGGAGGATGGTCATGGATGCACTTCTAGGAGGCCGTGGAGGCGCTGAGCTCCCCCAGACTAGCGGGACGCGGCCCCGAATGGAAGTGCCGCTTTGGGTACAGACGCTTCCACCTTCGGGTTGATGGGGTTCGCGGATTCCTGCAGGCAGGGCCAGGCAGCAGGTTCCCGTTCGGCGAACGACAAAGAGAAAGAAAGAGAGGCAGGAGCCAAGGCGGCCGAGGTGGCGAGACGGGCAAAGCAGGGCTGTTTCGAGGGCGATGTCAGTAAGGACGTTGGTACATACGGCTCATGCGGTCGTGCCAGCCCAGTGTTTCGTTGTCGAGAAGGGCCCAGGCAATGCCGAGGCCGAGGGGGCAGAGGGCCAGCAGGGTAGAAAAGACGCGGCGGCGCATCGCGCGACGGCTCGGGTTACCGTCGCCAAAGGTGCACAGCGCGATGCGGGCATAGCGCATGCCCGGGGTTCCATCGGCTAGCGAGAAGAACAGCAGCTGGTACATGACGGCAAACACAGCGAAGGCGGCGATGCCGGAAACGGCAACGAACGGGAGGGAGAGCGCACGCAGACCCGGGCCGGCGATCTCGCAGACGCAGGCCAGGGCGGCGAGCCACCCGGAGCCGATACAGCACAGGTCAACGGCGGTCGACATGAGTCGGCGCTCCACCGGGGCGGCAAGCACGGGCAGGGTCAGGTGGGTCTGGGCGTCCGAGGCGGTGGATGGGGCGGCGGGTTCCGCGTCGAAGCCGCTCAGTTGCAGGGTCTGCCACTCCGGCATCAGACTTGGCTCGAGCGGCTCGAGTTCGCGCGGGGCCTGCTCGGCGTCCACCTCGAAGATGCGAAGCTGGGGCTCCGCGCCGTCCTCGCACAGCGGACCTTCCGCGAGACGAGGCCGCGCGCGCCGGGGCGCCACCAGTTCGCGGGGAAACTCGATGAGATTGCCGGGGATGGACTGCATATCGAGGGCGGAGGCGCGCGGGAACTCGGGCGCTCGGCGAAAGTCAATTTCGTCCTCGAGGGCGCTCAGCGTGTCGACGGAGTTCTCGCCAGAGAATGAGTAGGAGAGCTCGTCCATGTGCCCGGAACCGCGGCGTGGTCGGGCATCGGCGAGGCGCGGCGGGGCCGACGGCATGTCTTCAAAGAGCCGCACGGTCAGCCCGGCCGTGGAGATCTCACGGATAGCCGGTTCCGGCGCCGCCGTGGGTCTCGCGATGGCTTGCGGAGAAGCGGCTTCCATCACCGTCAAGGATGGGGCTTCGGCAATCAGCTCGCGAGCGCCCAGGACGATATCGGCGAGAGCGTGTGCCAGTTCATCCCGGGTTTCGGCCTTTTGTTGCGCGATGGCCTGTTCGCGCGGTCCAGGCTCCGGACGGTTGATCTGATCCAGCTCGTCCAGCAGGGCCATCTGCGTTTCCGTGACGGCGCGGGCGTTGCGGGCGGCGACATCGGCTTCTGCCTGGGCCTGGGCAATGGCGCGTTCGGCTTCGGCGGCGAGGAACTCACGGTAGCTTTCGCGGCGCTCGTAGCGCGCCTTCACGGCGTCGCGCACAAGCGACGCACCCCGGCGCTGCGCGTCCCTCGCGGCCGAGTGCACGGACTCGCTATGCTGGCGGGCACGGATCTCCGACTCGGTCTCCCGGGCGGCGGCGGCGGCGCGGCGCTGGCGGTGGGCGGCCAGGCGGTCGGCTACGACCTGCTTCAGGTTGGGTGCGCCATCGGTGCCAGTTGCCTGCCAGGTGTCGGCCAGTGTGTCTTCCAATCGAACTGCTCCGCTCATCGTTCTTGCCCGCCCCCGGACCATCCCCGGCCGAACTGCCCGCTGTGTTCCGCTCACCCTGATCGGGTGAACGTCTCGTCTAAGCTTGGTACTGTGGACGTCGGCAACGCAGCGCTATCCCGAAACGGGTGCAATCAGCTTTTCGGGTGCCAATTCTGTCGGTTGCGACGGATCCTGTCAGTCATAAGTACCACTCTCATTCTGCTCGCGCATCCACTTCTGCTCGGGCAAGGGGTGACAACAAAGACACTCCCCGAAGGTGGTACACAGAGTGTTACTCCCCCGGACCTAAGCACGATCCCGTTTGCGATTCCACTGCCCGCGCCGAACCCGGAGCATGTGGTGTGGGATGCCGACCTCCAATCGCAGCACGGGTCCGTCTACACCCTCTCGGGTGACGTCGACGTGCGACTGCGTGGACGGCGCCTCCAGGCAGACGAGATCCAGTACAACAGCGACACCGGCGAGGTCGAGGCGAGGGGCCATGTGCGGCTTACTGACTCGACCAACCGGGAGAGCATCCAGGCCTCGCGCGGCACCTACAACCTGCGCACGGGCACCGGGCGGTTCTACGACGCGGCGGGGTCTGTGGGCCTGGAGCGGGGCGAGGGCAACGCAACCGCCGGCAGTCTTTCGCTCGAGACGAGCAATCCCTTCCTATTTTCCGGGCGAATCGTGGAAAAGACCGGGCCGGACGACTACACGATCTACGACGGTACGGTCACCTCCTGCCAGTTGCCGAAGCCGGACTGGATGTTTTCCGCCCACCGTTTCGGCGTCAGCGACGGCAAGGTACGCGGCTCGCGTGCGACGTTCCATCTGTTGGGTTTGCCGATCCTGTTCTTTCCCTATCTGACCGCACCTGCGGCGCCCGAGCAGCGGGCGTCGGGACTGCTCATCCCCGAGCTGCCCAGCCAGTCCACGACCAAGGGCATCATGACGGGCGAGCAGGTGTACTTCGCCTTTGGCCGCTCCGCCGATCTGACCCTTGGGCTGCAATACTTTTCGCAACGCGGCTTTTCGGAATCCGGAACGGTGCGCTACAAGGGCAACGGTCAGGACTTCTTGGCGGCCCACGGCAGCGCGCTGCAGGACCGCGGCTACTACAGCACCCCTACGACGTACGTGCAGCAGGGCGGCGAGGACATCACGGCCGCCTTTCGCAAGCAGCTCTCGCCAAACGTGCGGGCGGTGGGCGATGGCGAATACCTGAGTTCGTACATCTACCGCGAGGCGTTCACCGGCAACTTTAACCAGGCGGTCTCGTCGGACATCACGTCGATTGGGTTTGTGACGCGGCAGACGGACGGCTGGTCGATGGATGGCCGCGCGGACCGCTACCAGGGGCTGAAGCAGGTGCCGCTGAACGGGCTGCCGGGCGAAGAGGTGCATATTCTCCATGTGCCGTCGTTTGATCTCGATGGGACGGAGCACCCGATTGGGGACACGCCGCTGCGGTGGACCGCAGATGCCTCCGTGGCCGGGCTGAAGCGCGCTCAGCCCAACTTCACGTCCTCCGGCGTCACCGAGCGCGTGGACGTGCGCCCGGAGTTGAGCCTGCCCCTGCACCTCGACGGCCTGAATGTGAGGGCGAGCGTGGCCGCGCGGGAGACGTTTTACTCGCGGTCGCGACAGACGCCGTATGTGGCCGGGGCTGCGCCCGTGGAACTGACGGCTCCCCTGAACCGCGCGGATGTGGAGATGGAGGTCGCCGTGAAGCCTACGGCCATCGAGCGCGACTTCACCGTGCCTGACCGGCTGCAGAAGCTGTTTGGCACCGAGGTTCGCCACACAATCGAGCCCGAGCTGACCTACAACTACGTCCGCGGCGTGAACAACTTCCTGAGCATTCTTCGTTTTGACGAAGCGGACCTCGTCAGCGATACCAATCAACTGGAGTACGGCGCCACTCAGCACCTGTACTTCCGTCCGAACCCTAAGCCGCAACCCAGGCTGCCCCCCGGCTGCCCCGCTGCGGCTGCCGTGACCCCTGTGAAGGTGAGTGCGGACCGGGAGGCGAACGACGCAATGGCGAGTGAACCGCAGACCGGCGGTGAGCCGGACGTACAGGTGCCGGATGTGTTGAACCCGACGCCGGCGGACTCGACCGATGCGAACGGGATTGCCACCCCGGCGGCTGCGGCGCCGGACGTGCCGCTCTCGAGCCACGTCAGGCATGCAAGCCGATGCGTGCCGCCCGCCAGCACCGCGCAACAGCCGCTGGTGAGTTGGCGGTTGACGCAACGGGTCTTCCTCGATGAGACCTTCGGGCATGCAGTGGTGGAGAATCGTCGCAATCTCTTCGACTCCACGCTGTCGCTCTCCGGGGTGGCGTTTCTGACCGAGCCGCGCCGAATCTCCCCGCTGGTCTCGCGAATGCGGTTGCGGACCTCAGGGCATACGGACCTCGAGTGGGACTTCGATCTGGATACGGGAGCAAAGAAGTTCACGAGCTCCAACGTGTTCTTCGACGCACACGAGGGCAACTGGTTCGGGGGTATGTCGTATGCGCGGCTGAACGCCCCGGGACGCTTTGCGACAGAGGTGATCGACACCAACCAGACCGCGTCGCTGGTCACGTCACCGGTGTCGAACTTCTCGCAGATTCGGCTGCTGCTTGGGTACGGCGTGCCGAGCAAGCCGGGCTTCTCCGCTGCTGTGAACACGGGTCTGGATCT
>CAXTGN010000018.1:21089-24758 GCA_964243455.1 uncultured Acidobacteriaceae bacterium | reverse complement strand
AGATGATCCCGCTGACCGGATGGTGTCCGAAGACGCCGACGATCCCGCACATAAAACCCTCGTTCTCCGCTGGCTTCTGACTGCGACATGCTGGTCTGCCCGGAGCCGACATGCTTAGCATCTCATGGCAGCCGGTTGCCGACGATGACGGGCGGCGCCTCGCTTGCATAGAGTTGGATGAGTCAGGTGCACGCAGGATGCGCCTCAGAGATCTCGCCGTGGCGTCAAGGTCTGCACCGCCCATCCGCGGCGAGGTAGAGCACCAACGCGATGGTGCGGAGGTCACGGATTCCGCCCGTACGGACGAGGCTTCAGTAAGCGGCATTTCCACGATTTGGATCTCCTCGCCCTCGTGCCGGAGACCTCCGCCTGCGTGCCGGCGCAGTTCGGGGGTGTACGGAGCGATGAAGAAATAGACCTTTTCGGACACGGACCCAGGGGTGGAGTAGCCCTCGAAGACGCGTTCAAAGTCGCCGAGCTCAATGCCAAGTTCTTCCCGCGCTTCGTGGTGCACCGTTACAGCCGGGTCAGGATCGTCCAGGATGCCGCCACAGACCTCCAGCAGCAGGGAGTCCGCGGGCGCCTTTTGGTAGACGGGCATTCGAAACTGGCGTGTAAGGAGGATATGGCCCGTTTCCGGACAGTATGGCAGGAGCGCGACGGCATCGCCCCGGTCGAGGAACTCGCGTTCTCCCTCGATCCACTCCCCCTCACTTCGGCGCACGCGGTAGCGAATGCGGTGAAAGACGGACCAGGCGGAGCGGTCCTCGTGCAAATCGAGGACCTGGACCTGCGGGATCTCGATCGATTTGGTAGAACCAGCCAGGTCGTTATCGACGCGTTCGTCGAAGGGGAATCGTGCGGCCATATGTTTCAAGCGTACCCGTGCTGTCGGAGGTGTCGACACCGCGCGCGGGGCATTACGGAAGTGATGCATACGAAAATGCTTCGGGACGGTAAAGTGAAAGCTGCGACCACGTAGAGACATGGGAACGGAGCTTCAATGAAAAAGGCGCTGATCACGGGCGTCACGGGGCAGGACGGGGCGTACCTGGCGGAGTTCTTGCTGGGCAAAGGGTATGAGGTGCATGGCATCAAGCGGCGATCCTCGCTGTTCAATACCGGACGCATTGACCACATCTATGAGGACCCGCACCAGCCACACCAGCGCTTTATCCTGCATTACGGCGACATGACCGATTCCTCGTCGCTGCTGCATATCGTGCAAAAGGTGCAGCCGGACGAGATCTACAATCTTGCGGCGCAGTCGCACGTGCAGGTCTCCTTTGAAGAGCCCGAATACACGGCGAACTCCGATGCTCTGGGCGTTCTGCGCATTCTGGAGGCGATACGGAGCCTGGGCCTGGTCAACAAGACACGGTTCTACCAGGCTTCGACCTCGGAGCTGTACGGTCTAGTGCAGGAAACGCCCCAGCGGGAGACCACGCCGTTCTATCCGCGCTCTCCTTACGGGGTGGCCAAGCTGTACGGGTACTGGATTACGGTGAACTACCGTGAAGCGTACGGCATGTATGCCTGCAACGGCATCCTGTTCAACCACGAGTCCCCGATGCGCGGCGAAACCTTTGTGACCCGCAAGATCACTCGCGGTCTGGCGAGGATCAAGGTCGGTCTGCAAAGGCAGCTTTTCATGGGCAACCTGAATGCCCGGCGCGACTGGGGCCACGCACGCGACTACGTTGAAATGCAGTGGATGATGCTGCAGCAGAGCAAGCCCGAGGATTTTGTCATTGCTACCGGGCAGCAATATTCGGTGCGCGACTTTATCGAGCGATGTGCAGAGCGCCTGGAGTTGAACCTGACCTGGAGCGGCGAGGGAGTCGACGAGAAGGCGCTGAACAGCAAGGGCGAGGTGGTCGTCGCCGTGGATCCCCGTTACTTCCGTCCGGCTGAGGTGGAAACACTGCTTGGTGACCCAAGCAAGGCCAAACAGGTGCTGGGATGGACGCCAAAAATCAGCTTCGAGGACCTCGTGAGAGAGATGATCGACTGCGATCTGAAAGCGGCTGAACGCGACGCGCTGGTGCTGCGCCACGGATACCAGGCCTACAGCGTGCGGGAGAGCTAGGCGGCATGGTTTCAAGCGAGGTGAACGCAAAGGCGGGTACGGCGGGGACGATGCCGCTGGAGGCACGGGTCTATGTCGCCGGACATCGGGGCCTGGTCGGCTCGGCGCTGCTGCGGGCGTTGGACGGCGCCGGCTACCGCCACGTGCTAAAGCGCACACATGCGGAGCTGAATCTGACCTCTGCGGGAGCCGTGGATCGGTTTTTCGACGAAAAGCTTCCAGAGTATGTGGTACTCGCCGCCGCCAAGGTGGGCGGCATTCTTGCGAACACCACGTATCCCGCGGATTTTATCCGGGAAAACCTCCTGATCCAGATGAACGTGATTGAGGCGGCTCGCCGAGTCGGGGTGAAGCGACTGCTGTTTCTGGGCTCATCGTGCATTTACCCGAAGATGGCTCCCCAGCCGCTTAGGGAAGAGGCGCTGTTGACAGGCCCGCTCGAGCCGACTAACCGCCCGTACGCGTTGGCCAAAATCGCGGGCATTGAAATGTGCTGGTCGTACAACCGGCAGTACGGAACTCGGTATCTTGCCGCCATGCCTACGAACCTGTACGGGCCGGAAGACAACTTTGATCTGACAAGCTCCCATGTTCTCCCCGCGCTGCTACGCAAAGCCGCTGAAGCAAAGGCGCGCGGCGAGGCGGAGCTTGTGGTCTGGGGATCCGGCACGCCGCGGCGCGAGTTCCTCCACGCCGATGACCTGGCGAGGGGCTGCCTGTTCTTATTGAACCTGCCCGAAGATCGCTATGGGCGCTTCCTGAATGAGACTGATGCGCCGTTAGTCAATATCGGCACCGGGGAAGATGTCACGATCTGTGAGCTTGCCGAGATTGTGCAGCGGGTGACCGGCTTTGCGGGCCGACTTGTGTTCGACGCCACCAAGCCTGACGGGACTCCGCGCAAGCTGATGGATGTCGGCCGGATGCACGAGCTCGGGTGGAGGCACACCATCGAGCTGGAGGATGGGATCCGCGCCGTGTATGCGGCGGTCAAAGAGCGCTTTTAGTTCTGCTCTGGCCGTGATGACTCACAGCAGGAGCGAGGCACGCCATAGATTCAGAAGCGGCCTTGGATCCGTTACTGAAGCTGGAATCCCTTGCGGCCCCGAGCGGTATCGACAGGATCGTAGTCCAGAAAGATCTGGTTGGAACCTACCCCGATGTTTTCCCGAAGGAAGCCTTGGGGGAAGTAGGTGAGCACACCGTCGCTGAAACGGACAACGATGCCGTCACTGACGATCTGGACTGATTCGATAGGCTTTTCCACGCTACGGTCTCCGGGGTCAAGCGGATGGTCTGTTCCTGCTGGTCTGATGTTCAGGACGTGGTTAAGGTAAACCGTTGCTTGCACTTTGTAACGGCCACCAAAGTTGTATAGGCCTTCGGTTCCGCCTGGGGTCAGCAGTGGGGAAGGCTTTGACTCCTGACCAGCATCAATTGTTTACGACAACGGAGACCGTGCCGGAGAGGATTGTGTTGTTGCCGATGTCGTGGCCCCAGAGCTGCAAAACATGCGTGCCGTTCGGAAGCGTCCTGGTATCCAGAGAGTAGATGTAAGGAGCGCCCGTGAGACGGGTGTT
>CAXTGN010000018.1:15424-21063 GCA_964243455.1 uncultured Acidobacteriaceae bacterium | reverse complement strand
GAGCAGATTGTAGCCATCCACGATGAGGTGTGAACCGGCAGCATCAAGGGCATCGTTCACGATTCCTTGTATGACGATAGCGCCGGATACGAGCTGCCCCGCAGCCGGCGAGGCAATTGAAATGAGGCTCGGTGCTGTTGGTTTCGGGGTCGAAACGGGTGCAGGTGTTGGTGCAGGAGACGGTGATGGAGCCGGAGCAGGTGCTGGAGCAGGAGCAGTACTTCCGGAGGTGGCGCTCGCTGTCTGATAGATCGAGAGGATGATTGGATCGTTGGCCTGCCAGTAGTCCACGTGGGCCATCAGGATATCGCCCTGCCTGACCTGATCGACGAGTTGCGATTGCGCTGCGGCCAGCTTGCCTGGATCGGCGTCGTTGATCAGGACGGCGCTAAATGCGTGCGGGTAATAAAGGAGCACGCTGGCGTCGGTTCCTACTGCGCCGAGGTCAATAAAGCTTTTGAATGGGGCGGTGTAGGCGTAGTGCAGAGGCGTGGTCTCTTCCGGGATGAACAGCGAATCCGGAAGGGCCGCGTGGAGCTGCTGGAAAATCGCTGCAGGGAGGACGCTGCCGATGTTGTCTACGGTGGAGTCGACATAGAACAGGGTCGCGCCCCACCGGTCATGGGCATATTTTGATTTCCGGGTCAGCTCGGCGGCGATAGCTTGTGGGGCGAGGTAGGCCTGACTCGCTGTCCCATCTGCATTGAGCGTGAAATGCTGGGGACGAACACAAACGCCCACGCGAAGACCGGCGCTCTTCAGGATGCTGAAATAGGCGTCGTCAAGTTTCTTTCCGTTGTAGGGTGAGCCGGGGATCGAGATGGTCTTTTCCATTTCGGGCGCAACCTGGGCAATCTCGTCCGGCTCACAGACGTAACTGGTCGCCTGAGGATACTGCTCGCCTTCGATGTCCCACGTGACAACGCCCTGGGCATTCAGGTGTTGCGCGTTGGAGACGACGCTCCCGGCCTCGTTCAGGATCTGTTGCTCGAAGGCGGACAGGCCGGCGGCCGTGGTGATATCGACCGCGCTGGAGTTGAAGTACCGCCGGGGATTGGTAGGAAAGCCGCCGGGCTGGTTGGGATTACCTCCCTGCGGTGAACTGGCGAGGTACACCGTGCCGATAGCGCGTCGGTCGGTCCAGCTTAGGGTTGAGGGAAACATAGAAGACCAGCTGGCATAAGCATCCGCCGCGAGCGGGTAGGTGGAGGTGCCGCTGGGCGCAAAGCGAAGGGAGACGGTATACCGATCCACCTGGCCAGGGAACACGGGTCTGTCGTTGTGGGGCTGAAACGTGGCGAGGCCGTCGGGAGTGGTGCCGCTGATCTCTGGCGTATAGGGCACGCCGCCTGTCCCCTGAGCCGGCCAAAAGCCGCTGTACAGGGGGTGGCGCGCGTCTGGCGCCACCGCGACGACCTCGCCCCCGCCCCAGTCAGCGGTGGTGACACTGGGCCCGGTCGTATTAAACGCCATTTGCGGGTAGTTGGGCGCGCCGAAGCCGTTGGGCAGTTGCGGAAATCGTAGGACCATCGGGAAAACAGCAGCGCCATCGAAGATGATGCCGGAGTTGCTGTTGTTGGTGACAGTGGTGAGGATGTTGAGGTCCGTCCCGTTCTGCACGTACTTCACCGCGATCGCGCCCCAGTTGAAGGTGTAATTCCAAGTCTGGGTGGATGCATTCCAGTGTTTGCCGCTGTTCACCTCGCCCCAGCCGTACTGGCCACCCGAAAGCACGTTGCCGCTGAGATCAGTCGCCTTCATGTGGCCGACATAGAACGCGTCCCCCGGGTTGGTGCCAAGGTTCGCTAGCGTCGTTCCGTTATAGGACAGCGTCTGCAATCCGTTCGAACCGAAGCTGATTTCCAGCGGCGATGGCGAGCTGTTCTCACTTTTCTGGCTGTTCTGACTGCTTCCTTGCACGCTGAAAAGGAAGGCGCTGATCAGGAGGACACCAAGGTATTGCCGACCCAACTTCTGCATCATCCGTACCTTCTGTTCGCGGGACATGTACGACCAGGCGGAGACGAAAACGGCGTAGCTGCTCCGCGCTCGAGTTGGTCCTGCCGTCCCTCTCTCCATTGTTGGTCACCTTCGCGCAGAACACCAAGCACCGAGGGGCTATGCCTCTACAACCTTAGTGGAAGTGTGGAGCAAATTTTAGGGGTGTCGCTCATGTCGGAACCGGACCTCGAAGGAGCATCTACCCGGCACTTTCGGTTCGACTCAAATGGGTATGGCAATCCAGATGGGGACAAGGCACGTTCTCTAAAGGGAGTTGCTGCCCCATAAGCGGCCAGGACAGGATGTCTAGCCGAGCACAATGGTAACTCTGACAGGCTTTCTAGTTAGTCTCTCGCCGGCTATGCCGCCACGCTTAAGAGCCATAAGTGCAGTCGATTGAGGAAGTTAGGGCATAAGTGCATCACGTTGGCGCGTAAAGTGTCGCCGGAAGGCGACACGTGGCACTCATTCTTGCTGCGAAGATAGAAATACGTAATACCGGAAAACAAGATGAACCGCTTCTTTGGCTTCTTTGCTGCTGCACTTGTCTGTGTTTCTCCCGTTTGCTCGCAGACCACACTGCAGAGGCGGGTAGAGCAGACGCCGGACTACGTTCTGGGCCCCGGCGACCAAATCGTTCTGCATGTGGCAGATATGGAAGAGATACCACAGACACCCATTCGGATCGATCCTAATGGGCGAATCGATCTGCCCATGGTGGGCCGATTGCAGGCCGGCGGCCTGACGGTAGCGCAGCTGCACGACGAGCTTGCGACAAAGCTCGGCAAGTACCTTAACGCGCCGGATGTGACGATCAATGTCGCAGGTATGGAGAGCCGCCCGGTGTCCGTCGTGGGCGAGGTCGCCAATCCTGGCATTCACCAGTTGTCTGGTCCGACCCGGCTGTTGGATGTGGTCTCGCTCTCGGGTGGGTTGAAATCCGACGCGGGTCCGTCAATCCTGGTGACTCGCCAGGCGAACTGGGGCAAGCTCGAGGGCTCTGACGTCGCGGCCGACACAGCCACGGGTGCGACGACGGAAAGTTTTCCCCTGGACGCGTTGATGAAGCTCAAGACACCCGCGGACAACATCCTTCTGCGGCCCGGCGATGTGGTGTCGGTTCCCAAGGGTGAACTGGTGTATGTGGTCGGCGATGTGAAAAAGGCTGGCGGCTTTGTGCTGTCTTCCCACCGGACGGTCTCGGTGCTGGAGGCGCTCAGTCTGGCTGAAGGCTTGGGCCCTGATTCGGCCTCCGGCAGTGTGCGCATCCTGCGGCCAAACCCCAACGGGGAAGGCGACCACACGTTGATTCCGGTGAATGTGGACAGAATTCTTGCGGGCAAATCTCCGGATATTCGGTTGTATGCCGATGACGTCCTCTTCGTCCCGCACAGCGGATTCAAGGTGGGATCACGGCGCGCGATCGAAGCGGCCATTGGTATTTCCACCGGAGTTCTGATTTACCGCTAGCCGGAGTCGACGCCGGAACCGTACGACGCGTAAGGCTGCAGCCAGATCTGCAGGTGTGAGGAGAGAGTTAGATGAGAGAGCGATTTCCCCGTCGTCTCGAGCAGGGCACTGAGCCAGGCAGCTTTCCAACGCCCGTGCTATATCCCTCCGAGTTTGCCGCAGAGCCCGAAGCCGAGACCATGGGATTGGTGCAGGAGTACCTGCAGACCATGCGTCGGTATAAGTGGAGCCTGCTCGCGTTTACCGCAGCGGGCGTGCTTCTCAGCATGCTCTTCGGTCTCCGGACCCTGCCGGTGTATCGTACTCGGCTGTCCATGGAAATCCGGCCCATCAACTCGGACTTCCTGAACATCCGTTCCGTGAACCCCACCAGCAATGACGGAGGTTCGGAGGCGGATACCAATCTGCAGACGCAGATCAAGCTGCTGGAAAGCGACACCCTGCTGCGTGGCACGGTGCACAACCTGGAGACGCAGGAACACCCGGCGTTTGTGGAACGTGACGATCTGCTCTCGCGGCTGCAGCGTGTCCTTCACATGGGCGGCTCGCGGCCGATCCCGTACATCGACGCGCTGGCCGACGCTGCCCACAACGTCAAGGTGAAGCCGGTCGGCGTTACCCGTCTGGTGGAGATTAGCTGCGATGCCTGGTCCCCTGATCTGGCAGCGAAGTTCTGCAACGCCATGCAATCGACCTACCAGGAGAACGATCTGCAATCGCGCAGCTCCGAGGCGTCCAAGACCAGTGCATGGCTGACCAAGCAGGTGGCGGATGTTAAGCTGCGTGCCCAGGAGACGGAGAAGCAACTGGATGCTGCGACGGGCGGCAATGGCATGCTGCTGAACCCAAACAATGGGGTAGGCGAAGATCGTTTACGCGCTTTGCAGGACGAGTTGGTCAAGGCTCAGTCGGATCGCATTGCGAAGGAAGCCGAATCGGGTATGGACCGGATCGCAGCGCCAGGTACGGCGCCTGCTGTGATGGACAGCCCGGTGCATCGGACATACGAATCACAACTCGCCGAACTTCGCACGCAGCTCGCCAAGGCGACCTCCATCTATAAGGACGAGAACCCTCAGGTCCAGAGGCTCAAGACCCAGATCCGCTCCGCGGAAGACGGTATGCAGCAGGCGGATGTTACGAGTCTGACCCGGCAGAACAATGAGCTGTCTTCGGCGCGGCACCGGGAGGCACTGCTGAATGTGACTTACTCGGCGGAACTGGCCAAGGTTTCAAGCGACCTGCAGCGTGCCGCCAAGGCGAGCCTGCTCCGCTCCGAGCTCGACAGTGAGCAACGTCTGTACCAGACGTTGCTGGAGCACGCCAAAGAAGCGGGATTCGCGTCGGCCATGCAGGCTGCGACGATCCGCGTGGTGGATCCGGCTCAGGTGCCGGATGCACCCTTCGCACCACAGCGCAAGATGGCCGCCGGTGTGGGCTTGTTCCTGGGCGGGTTGGTGGGAACGGCTTTTGCGTTCTATCGCGAACGCACGCTGAATGTGTTCCGCAAGCCGGGCGACGTGCAGAAGTTCCTGCATGTACATGAACTAGGGACCATCCCAGCGCTGCGTGCGTTTGCGGGTGCGCCGAAGGTTGCACCGCTCCAGTTCGGTGGCGTTACCACACAGCCGCGCGCCTTGCTTCCAGGATCGACAGACACGACCCCGCTGGCTCACTGGAAGGATGAGTTCTCCCTGGCTGCCGAAGCTTATCGGAATGCCACTCTGTCCATTCTGATCTCCGAGGCGAAGAAGGGCTCGCGCACGTATGTGGTGGCCAGCCCCAGCGCGGGTGAAGGCAAGACCACGGTCACCTCCAATCTGGGTGTAGCGCTGAGCAAGTCGAAGATGCGTGTGGTGCTGGTGGACGGGGACCTCCGTAAGCCTAATCTGCATAACGCGTTTGCCATGGAAAACAATGTGGGCCTGCGTAATGTCCTGCGTGGGGAATTCGATGTTAAGCATGTACCCCTGTCAACGTTCGTTCGTGCGACGGATCAGCCGAACGTGAGCGTGATTGCCGCGGGAAACGGGAACGAAGAGCTGATGGAGCTCCTGCATTCGCCGGTACTGCCGCAGCTGCTGGATCGCCTCTCGCAAAGCTTCGACATGGTGCTGATCGATACTCCGCCGACACTGCACATGGCGGACACCCGCATTCTGGCGCGC
>CAXTGN010000018.1:14951-15375 GCA_964243455.1 uncultured Acidobacteriaceae bacterium | reverse complement strand
GGCAGCGATGGCGCGCGACCTTTTTGATCGTGACGGCATACCCCTCGTGGGCACCATCCTGAACGACTTCAATCCGCAGCGTGAGGGATGGACGAACTACTACAAGGGCTATTACCGGTACCAGCGCAAGGGCGCGAGTGGGAAGGCGGCCACCGCGGCATGAGTCCCGCTCTCGCAGAGTTGCCTAACCCTCTTTCCTCAGAGGGAACGCCGGAGGTGTCGCCCATCGTAGATGGCGATAGCTCGACATGGCCGCCGGTGAGTGCGCCGCTGCCCGAGCTTGAGCTGGCGGAAGGCACGGGACAACCCCTCAGTCGAGAGGTGACCCGGCACCTGGTCGGTGGCACCTCGGCCTTGGGCATCAGCGTGGCGGTGGAGCGTGGGGTTGGCTTGTTGGCCAACATCCTGGCGGCGCGGTTCGGTG
>CAXTGN010000018.1:10940-14941 GCA_964243455.1 uncultured Acidobacteriaceae bacterium | reverse complement strand
GTGGCAAGGGAGTTTTTGGGGCGTACTCATTTGCGATGAGTACGGCAAATCAGATTTCGATGTACGCGGCCGGGGGTATCGGCGCGACGGCCACGCGATTCTCGGGCAAATATCCGCGCGAATCGGCAGGTTACCCCACGCTGCGGCGTGCGCTGATCATTGTGTCACTAGTCTCAGCGACGTTGGCAGCCGGGGGATTGTGGTTGGGGGCAGCACCCATTGCCCATCTTGTGGGTAAGGCGAGTTTGACGGGCCTGCTCCGCTGGGCGGCTATTTCGTCGGTCGGCATCATTCTGCTGGAGTGTGCGCGCGGGTTCTTTGTGGGGCAGCGTCATCTGCTCGCGCTGCTGGCCCTGTCTCTGATCGTGGGGCTGGGCATGGTGACATTATTGCCCGTCATGGCGCACCGCCACGATCCACGGGCGATGCTGGTGGTGCAGGGCGCCGTGGCGATCACGGCGGTGCTGGTGTGCCTTCTGTTTGGCCGCAAGCTGGGTCTCCGCCTTCCACCGAACCACGTGCAGGCTTCGCCGTTGCGGCCCATGCTGCGCGAGGTCTGGACCTTTGGCGGCATTCAGCTGGGAAGCCTTGTGGCCAGCAACATCTCCGGCTGCTGACCGAGGGCAGCTACGCGGTGATGGCGGACCCCCGGCATGAGGAGAGCCAGACGCCACAGCGTGTGATGGAGCTGTGCAGCTATGCCTCGATCGCGGTCTCGCTGGTATTGGCGCTGGTCGGAATGACGGTGATTCCCTGGCTCCTGACGCTGCTGTATGGACGATCCTATGCCGGGGCGGCAGTCACCATTGCGTTGGCGCTGGCAACCGCTGTGGCCCATATGGGAAATGCACCCGCGGCTGCGCGGCTGACCATCGTTTCACTGCGCGCCACGGCGGTGATCAATACGATCTGGGCGGTGTGCGTGGCGGCGGCGGCAACCCTGCTGCTGGTGCGCGGGGGAAGCGCCTGGCAGGCCATGACGGTGTACTTTCTCGCGCACGTCGTGTCGGCGCTGCTGGTGCTGTTCACCCTGCGACGTAAGGACAATCTCCCTAAAGGCATCATCGGGTTGACGCTGATGGCAGACGGTGCGGTGGCACTGGGAGCGGCCATGGCTATGCTGCGAAGCTCCCCTGCGAGGTCGACGGCGGCAACAACGTGCGCCATGCTGCTGCTTTGCATTGCCGTGTTTGCGATGCTCTGGTTTTGGGGCAAGCGGCACGATTGGCTGCCGTCGCGCGCGGCGTTCCGGAGCCTGTGGCGCAAGGTGCAAGGTCTGGCCGGCGGGAGGATGCGCCATGTTTGAGCTGCTCCTCCTGGCTGCGGGCCTGATCGCGTTGGGAGCTGCCGTCATCGCGTTCGATGGCAGCCGCGACGTCTTTCATCCGCTGGTTTTTCTTGGGCCGATGTTTGCGTTTCTTTATGCGTGGATGCCGTTTCAACTCTGGCATGCCGACGGTCTGTCGCGCTTTTTCGACGACGAACAGCTGTTGCATGTGCAGCTGCTGAATGTGCTGGGTGTACTGGCCTTTGTGCTCGGCTGTCTTGGAGCAGGCGTGCGCATTCGCAAGACGCGTGGGGCGCAGCGCCGCCTGAGTGAGCGTTCTGCGAAGCGGTTGCTGGCGGCCTCGGCGGTGGTGGGGTCGCTGGGCCTAATGTGCTGGCTCGTGACCATTCACAACGTAGGTGGCTTTACCCAGGCGTTCAGCAATTCGTATGCGGGCGGATGGGATGACAGCGGCTACATCCGTGATGGCGGCCTGCTGCTCCTGGTAGGTGTCATGTTTGCCATGACGTCTCTCTCCTCCGGCGGCCCACGTCTTGCGGGAATCGGCCTGGGCTTATTGTTCGCTCTGCCGTGGAGTGCAAGCGCTCTCCTGATGGGGCGCCGCGGCCCGACGTTTGCCTTGGTCATCGTGCTCCTGATGAGCTGGTATTTTAACCGTGGCAAGCGACCGCCAGTGTTTACGTTTGGTCTCGGTGGCCTGGCACTTGGCTGGCTGGTGCTCTTCCTGGTGACCAACCGCCAGAATATCTATCTGGGTTCGGACTTCCACATGAAGACCGACGTGTCCAACATTGTGGACAAGCCGGACACAGGCAATGAGTTCATCTATGGCTCCGGTACCGTGATCAGTACGGAACGCCGCGATCATTACTTCTGGATGCGACGCTACCTGGCGCAGGTTCTGGTGAGGCCGATCCCAAGCGCGATCTGGCCGACGAAGTACGAAGACTTCGGTGTGCCGGAGCTGCTCCACAACGCGGGTACAGGCGAAGGCTTTGCAGATGCCTTGGGTTGGCAGGGCGCGCCTGGCTCTGCACCAGGCATTGTCGCTGATCTGTGGGTGGAGATGTGGTGGCTTGCCGTGCCGACCCTGGGGGTGCTTGGCTGGGCGTATGGGCGTGTATGGCGTAAGGCCGTGACGCGCGGAGGCGTGTGGACGTGCCAGTACACGGTGATTGCCGCGCTCTCCATTTATCTGGTGATGCAGACCATGGAAGCGGTCATTTTCCGCACGCTGCTTTTGTCTGTGCCGTGTTGGATTGCGTTCCGCGTGATCGAGAAGCAGGTACGCAGCCGTTCCCGGCGCCGGCTATTTCTGCCGCGTTCCGCCGTGTATGCCAGGCGTGTGCACGCCCCGCAGTTGGGAACGGTTCTGACCGAGGTGCCCCGTGCATAGGGCTGTGGAGAGGTCTCGCTGCCTAGTGGCGGTGATCTGGATCGACTGGTACCCCTACCACGTTGCGCGCTTCCGCGGGCTGGAGCAAAACCTGTCTTTGCGGGATGGGGTTGTCGGCCTCGAGCTGGTGGGTGGCGTTGGCGTGCATTCGGGGCTGAAGTTTCGCGAGGAGTTGCCGGCGGATCTCCGCGTGGAAACATTGCAGCCCGAGGCGAGCTGGCGTGAGGCGAGCAAAGTGGATCTGGCGCGCAGGCTGTGGCGTCGCCTCACCGAACTTCAGCCCGAGGTCGTCCTGGTGCCCGGCTATTACACGTTGCCCGCCATCGCCGCAGCGCTGTGGGCGCGCCTGCATGGGCGAACAAGCGTGTTAATGACGGAGAGCACCGCCGGCGATCACCGGAGGGCCTGGTGGAAGGAACTGCCCAAGAGAATGGCAATTCGCACCCTGTTCGACTGGGCGGTGACAGGCGGCCAGGCCCACGTGGCCTACCTGCGTCAGCTCGGCTTGCCGGCAGACCGTATCGCTGGCTGCTATGACGTTGTCGACAACGCGATGTTCCGCACAGGGACTCTGGCCTTCCGCGAAAAGGAGGGGATCGAGCTGTCGGGGCCTCGCAGCTTTCTGTATGTCGGGCGCCTGGCGGAAGAAAAGAATGTCGGCGGCCTGCTGCGCAGCTGGATGGCGTACCGCGAGCAGGGTGGTTCCTGGCCGCTGGTGCTGTGTGGGGACGGACCTGAACGGAAGTCGCTGGAAGCTGTAGTCAAAGCGACTCGCTTTAGCGGAGAGGTAATCTTCACCGGTTTGAAGACCTCTCGCGCTCTGTTGCCGTTCTACGCGGAGGCTGGCTGCTTTGTGCTGCCGAGCACGCGCGAGCCGTGGGGACTGGTGGTGAATGAAGCCATGGCTGCGGAATTGCCAGTGCTCGTGTCAAATCGTTGCGGTTGCAGTCTGGATCTGGTGCAGGAAGGCGAGAACGGGTACACCTTCGACCCAGAGAACGAAGTTGCCTTGCAGCAGCTGATGCATCGGCTGGAGGAGATGCCGGAAGCGGACCGGGCGAGCATGGGGCGGCGCAGCGGCGAGATGATCGGTCGCTTCTCGCCATCCGGCTTTGGCGAGGCGATCGCGAAAATTGTGGCTGTGGCGACCAAGGAAGCCGAGCCGAACGCCGTGGCGGAGGTGACCTCTTGATGCACGCCACAGCAAGTTGCCTCACCGGGGCCACGGGACCCGATCTGCAACAGAGATCGAGCCGCCGCTGGCTCCACGTCGTATCGCATACCGATCCGCAGTATGGCGGACTCAGTGCGGCTGTG
>CAXTGN010000018.1:0-10930 GCA_964243455.1 uncultured Acidobacteriaceae bacterium | reverse complement strand
GCCGCTTCGCTTGGAGAACGGGCAGGATTCCAGGTTTCCCTGGCTGCTTTCTGTCACGCGGGCGAGGAGTACCTTCCTGCCGAGATTGGTCGGGAGGACATCTCTTTCTGGCCAACCTCGCGTGTCGCCTGGGCCACCAAGCGTGAACTCAGGGCGAGTTTCGAGGAGTTGATTCGCGAGGCGGATGGTTTACACATCCACGGGCTATGGGAAGAGAGCACGGCTGTCGCCTGCCGTCTTGCACGCCGAATGGGCAAACCGTATGTGCTCTCGGCTCACGGGATGCTCGAGCCCTGGGCGCTCTCCGCGAAGCGGCTGAAAAAGCGGGTATACGCTGCGCTGATCGAGCGCAATAACATTCGCGGTGCGGCCTGTCTGCATGCGCTCACGACGGCGGAAGCCGAACAGTATCGCCGCTTTGGCGCGACCTGCCCGATTGCCGTCATCCCCAATGCCGTGGAATTGCCGGAGAGCGCGCATCGCGATGTGTTCCTGGACCAGTTCTCACAACTGCGCGGCAAACGACTTGTGCTGTTTCTTTCGCGGCTTCACCCGAAAAAGGGTCTAGATCTGCTGGTGGAGGGCTGGACGCGAGTTTGCAGGCAGCACCCTGACGCGACCCTGGTGATCGCTGGGCCGGACTCGAACGGCATGCACGCAAGACTTCACGAGCAGGTTCAACAGGGTGGGATCGACGCGCAGGTCTGCTTTACGGGCATGCTGGACGGACCGATGAAGTGGAGTGCGCTGGATGCGGCAGAAGGCTACGTGCTGCCCAGCTACTCCGAGGGTTTGAGCATGGCCTTGCTGGAGGCCATGGGCATGGGCGTGCCCGTGATTGCAACACGTGCGTGCAACATGCCGGAGATCACCGCAGCAGATGCAGGCTGGGAGATCGAGGCGAACGCGGACGCGCTGACAGAGGCGCTTGCGGGCATGTTGGCCGCACCTGCCGAGCAGAACCGGGCCAGGGGACGCAATGGTGCCCGTCTGATTGCGGCACACTGCAGCACGGCGGAGGTTACGCAGCAGATGGCCGAGTTGTACGAGTACCTTTTGGGCGGGCCGAAGCCAGCAGACACGCTGCTTTTCGCAGGGGGAGCCCGATGAGCCTCGTGCAGCTGAAGCGCTACGACAACTCCTGGTATGAGCCCGGCGGATCCTTTGCGAAGCGTGCGCTGTGGATGCTGATCGCTCAGCCGCTGTTTGCTTCGGCATGGGTTTCCTCGTCCATGCGCGTACGGTTACTGCGGATGTTCGGAGCGCGGGTTGGTGAAGGCGTCGTGATCAAGCCCGACGTGCAAGTCAAGTATCCCTGGCACCTGGAACTCGGCGACCACTGCTGGATTGGCGAGCGAGTGTGGATCGACAACCTGACTACCGTGCGCATAGGGGCGAACTGCTGTGCATCGCAGGGAGCCTATTTCTGCACCGGCAACCATGATTGGAGCGAGCCGGGATTCAGCTTGATGATTGCGCCGATCCAGCTGTGCGAGGGCTCGTGGGCGGGCGCCAAGAGCGTGCTCACCCCTGGCAGCGTACTGGGTTGCTATGCCGTTGCAGCCGCCGGCGCGGTGATCACGGGCAACGTGCCTGACTTTCAGATCTATGCGGGCAATCCGGCCCGCTTCGTTAAGACGCGCAAGATCCGGTCTCCCAAGACGGCGGCGCATGCGGAGGTGCGTTGATGCGCATGCTGTTTATAAATCAATTTTTCTGGCCGGATTCCTCCGCGACCAGCCAGCAACTGACCGATCTCGTGACGGGTCTGGCAGCTCGAGGGGAGCATATTGAAGTCTTGTGCGGCGACAGCGGCGGGTACGCCGCTGCCGCCGGTTCGCAGGCACCGAACGCGACGGTGCATCGGGTCAAGGCGGCACCGTTTACGCGGGGTAAAGTGGGGCGGGTCTTCTCTTATCTCTCCTTCTACGCGACGGCTTTCCTGCGCGGGCTCACCTTGCGCAAACCCGACGTGGTGGTTTCGATGACGACGCCGCCGCTGATCTCGGTCCTGGGTACATGCATCCAGATGCTGCGCGGTTCGCGGCACTACATCTGGGAACAGGATGTGTATCCGGATATCGCGGTCGATCTGGCGCACATTCGCCACGGCAGCCTTCTTCACCGCGTTACGGGAGCGTTGGCCGACTGGTCGCGCCGCCACGCTGACGGCGTCATTGTGTTGGGTGAATGCATGCGCGACCGGCTTGTCAGCCGCGGGATCGCACCCACGAAGATCTTCGTCGCCGAGCATTGGGCCAACAGCGCGAGCATCACGCCCATGCCGAGACCCGGCAACCCAAACGAGCTGGTGATGCTGTACTCGGGCAACCTGGGTTTAGCGCACGACCTCGACACGCTTCTGGGTACGATTCTGGCTCTGCGCGACGACCCGCGGTTCCGCTTTCTCTTTGTGGGTACCGGGGGCCGTCGCAAGACACTTACCGAGTTCTGTGAAACGAACGGCATCGACTCCGTCGAGATGCGGCCATTTGTGGCGCGCGACAAGCTGAGCGAAGGTTTGGCTGCCGGCGATATCGGCCTGGTCACGCAGCAGGAGAGTGCGTGTGGCTCGGTGGTGCCCAGCAAGGTATACGGCATTCTCGCCGCTGCACGGCCGCTACTGTTCATTGGGCCCGCTTCGGCAACCCCGGCGCGGATCATCCGGCGCCATAACTGCGGATGGCACTTCGAAGTGGGTGATGTGGCGGGGGTCACGAAGTTATTACAACGTCTGACGCGGAACCGGCAAGAGGTGACAGAAGCCGGTGCACGTGCCCGTCAGGCGCTGTTGTCGTTCTACGAT
Source organism: uncultured Acidobacteriaceae bacterium (assembly GCA_964243455.1). Lineage (GTDB taxonomy): Bacteria > Acidobacteriota > Terriglobia > Terriglobales > Acidobacteriaceae > Granulicella. The sequence goes on along the minus strand of CAXTGN010000018.1, from coordinate 8,124 downwards.
CTGCCTGAAAGTGTCGACCGCATTGGCGACATCCTTGGCGCCGCACCCCGTACCGGGCACAAGACCCGGGCGACCGCGGAGCTGATCCCTCTGAAGCAAGTACGTCCGCTTCCGAACTGAGTTTTGTGAATGCCAAAGAGAGGCCGTCATGTACGTTCTTCTAGCTTTGGGCACTATCTCGTTTCTGCTGTGCTTTGCGCTGACTCCGGTGTGCCGCGACCTATTCCTGCATTGGGATCTGGTGGACCTGCCCGATGGTGGACGTAAATCGCATCTGCGAGCGGTGCCGCGCATCGGTGGACTGGCGATTGTGCTGTCCTGTGCCGCTGCTTTTGCTTTCCTGTACTGGCTGCATGACGGCCGCGTCTACATCCAGCACGATCAGGTGCTGAAGGGTGTGTTGCCCGCTGCGGGTGTCATGTTTCTTGTCGGCTTCCTGGATGACATTCTGGAGCTGCGCGCACGGTACAAGCTGCTGGGCCAGGTGGTTGCAGCGTCGCTGGCCGTAGCTCTCGGTGTGCGATTGCAGATCCACCATCTTTCTCCAGGAATTTGCGCCGTGCTCAGCCTTGGCTGGCTAATCTGTTGCACGAATGCGGTAAATCTGATCGACGGCATGGACGGTTTAGCGACAGGCGTCAGCCTGCTGGCCACGCTGACGGTGCTGGGTGTCGCTCTGCTGTACGGCCAATTGGGCCTGGCGCTGGTGACGGCTCCGCTTGCGGGCGCGCTGCTCGCTTTTCTTCGTTACAACTTCAGCCCAGCTACTGTATTTCTTGGTGATTGTGGCAGCCTGACCATCGGATTTTTGCTGGGCTGCTTTGGTCTGGTGTGGTCACAGCAGGCGCACAGTGCCCTGGGACTCATTGCTCCGCTAATGGCGCTTGCCCTCCCGCTGACGGACGTAGGCCTGGCGATCGGCCGACGCTATCTTCGGAACGTGCCCATCTTCAAGGCCGATCGAGGGCACATCCACCACAGGGTGTTGGCCCTTGGTTTCTCTACGCGTCACACGGCGTTGATTCTTTACGGTGTATGCTGCGCCTTCGCGTCGCTTGCGGTACTGGCAACAGTCAGCAACAAGGCCTTGCCGTTTCTGGTGCTCCTGTTGGTTCTGATTGTGCTTGGGATTAGCCGGCTGGGTTATACGGAATTCATTGCGCTCGCGCGGCAAGCTCTTACGATCCGCACGATTCGGAGCGCTATTCGCGGAACCATCTGTGTCGAGGATTTCTACCTTGCTCTACGCTCGGCGGACTCGATCGAGGCCTGCTGGGAGGTGTTGCGAACGGCCTGCCGTGATCTGCACTTTGCTTCGGCAGAGTTGGAGATCCAGGGCATGCGGTTTCGCGAGACCTTCTTTGAATGTGATCCACATACGGCTTCGTTCGGGATACAGTTGCGCCTCGGCGAGGGCAGTGTGCTTCACCTGACGCGCATCTCTGATGAGGATGCGCCTCGTATCACCATGAACGTGCTGCATCGACTCCAATCGGTCATGCGCCATCGCATCGCGGAGTTGGAGAGTGTCTCACCTGTGGTGAGTTCGATCGCGTAGGGGTCCCAATCAAGGGACCCGCGCTTGCGGACTCCCTGTGGGCTACACGTTTATACGGTTCTTCTCGCTCGTTAGAGGCTGCAGCTACTCGCCACCGGCTACTGAGACGAGGTGAGCGCGCACGATGAAACGTTTGGGAGCTGCCCCGACATAGTCGAAGGGATAGCAGGTGATCAACGTCATTTCGGGGCGATCTCCAATGTCCAGCACGTCCACGTCCTCTGGAAGCACAATCTTGGTGGCATCGACGACGTAGTCGTATGTACCGGTCCGGGTCACCACATGCATGGTCATACCCAGGCTTACGCGCCGCAGAGGACGGAAGTAGGTATCCCTATGTCCCGCGACGACGAAGTTCCCTAGACCGCCTGGAACGGCAGTGCCTTTGATCCGGCCGACGCCCTGTCGCAAGGAATTCGGATCGTAGTCATTGAGAATGGGAACGTGAAGGCCGAGGGCGGCCATGTCCAGACGACCGATCACGCCGTTGTAGGTGGAAAGATCATCTGGACTCGCCCCAGCTTGGTCCGGTCGCACTCCTCCGTGGGAAGCGCTTGCGGAGGCAAAGGGTCTCAACTGCTGCGCGGTCTGCTCCGCACGACCAGCCTCCACTCGGAACACGAGCAGGGCCGTCAAGCACAGCAGACCGGCACACCAGGCACAGATTTCTAAACCAACAAGCTTCCTACGCATGACCGGACGGGACTCAGTCGCCGAAGGAGATCCGGCGTAGGCTCAACAGGACAGCCAACGCCAGCGAGCCAAATGCGCCCAGCCAGACCCACGGCAGCATGCTGGCCGTGTGTGGCAGTGCAGTTACGCCTGCAGGCCGAGTGTGGGTACGGACCGGCGTTGGAGCCGAAGGCACGTCATTCTGGGCGATTTGGGCCGGACGTTGACGGCGAACGCCGCTATGCGAAGCGGGTGCTGCCGCAACGGCCGGAGTGTAAGCCAATGCCGACGAAGCCTCGGCTGGAGCAGCGGCCGTAGTTGTCGGGGACGGAGGAGTAGCCGGCGAACGTTGGGCCTGTGCGGTTTCCACCGCGGGAGCAGGCGCAGCTACAGGAGCGGGCTGTGGAGCCTGGTAGCGGCTCGCCGCAATGGTGGGCTTTGCATCACCCGGTCCCACACGGGAAGGCTCCAGCATCCAAAGCGTGATCATCTGCATGTCGTTCTGGTTCAGCTTGGGAGCCGGTACGCGACCTTCCGATGCCGGATCGATCGCCATTACGCGGGTACCGTTTGCCTGAGCTATAGAAACCGCGTCGTTCTTCGGATATACGAATTCGACGGCTGTGCCACCCGGAAAGGCAAAGCCCTTCATTGCGGCTTTACCCTTTGGTCCGGCGCCATAGGCAATAGGACCCACAGGAGCGCTGGCCATGGTGGAGGCAGGTACCGCGAGGAACGTGGCTTCGACGTGGTTATTCTTGCCCGAGACCTGCAGGATCACACGATCCCGAAGATGATCCAGAATGCGGATCGAGTAGCTTCCAGGGGTCAGGGTCACGTTCGGCACCTCTGTCTTTTCTTTGATCTGGAACTGCTCGGGCTCAGTGGGAACAGCGGGTGTGTCGGCAACAGCCTGAACCGCAGGAACAAAAAGTAAAGCAGACAGCCAAGCAAGAACCCTCAACTTCATACTTCCTCCATCTTTCGCGCCGTGCGCATTTGAACTGGATACCGTCAAGTAGGATGTCCTGTTGGGAGCTACTCCACCAAAATTCCGGCGACCGCCGACAGTTGCCGCGCCAGTCTCCCGGACAGCACAGCTTCGGTAAGTTGACCCGGGCCCGAGCGCCTGCGTACCACCTCTTAGATGTCGCGCAGAAGTTCAGACAGGCTCAGCCTGAAGCCAAGGGCGAGCACCTCCAGCATGGGTAGGGAGATCGACTTGCGTCCGCGTTCCACATCAGAGATGAAGGTGCGGTCAATGCCAAACTCGACAGCCATGCGCAGTTGCGTCAAATTTCGGTCGCGGCGTAGCTCACGCAACCGGAGGCCGAAGCGACTGCTGACGTCTCTCGGCAAGTAGAAGTTCTCAGGCCGCCGCGTAGCCGCACTGTTGGTCGAGCGTTGTACGACGAAATGTGAGGCGGGGGATTGCAAATGGCCTTGCATTGTTTGCTCCTCGGACGCGGAAATCACCGGACCGGTCCCGGCCCTGGAAGGACCAACCCGGCAGAGTGTCTTGCAGACGCACACATTGAGTACGTAGGTGAACTGTGTATGGATGGGCCCGCTTAGAAGGTCCACATCGAAAGCATCCCACTCCCGCTCCGATCTGAAGCTATCCGACCCTGTTTGTCGCCTGTCGTCGTCTTCTGCCGCCAGAATGGAACCATACTGTCGCCCTGAAGAGGTGTGAATAGGGTCGATAGGGAACTCGAAAGTACTCAGAAGGCCATTACGAAATGCTTCATATATGAGATGTCCACGTAAGCATTGATAAGTCTGATGCTATGGAGGCACGATTACCAGTAACTTCCACATACAAACTGTGGTAACTCGGATCGAGCCCGTAAGATGAATGGCATCTGCTTGTGCAAAGGCTCAGGGCCATGCCCCGGCCGGCAGCGCGGCCGAGGCATGGCAGCAGTTCATCGATCGAGGCGCGCGGACTTGGCCTGAGAGGAAGTGACCTCCACTGTCCCTGTAAGCGGGAGAGATACAAGCGAGTCTCCAATGGACAAAGTGAACCGGCCCGGATCGATCGTCCAGTTGTGCACCTGCGGGTTGTACCAGGCGAAGGCGCGTACGTCGAGGGGAATGGCCACGTGCCTGGTTTCGCCGGCAGCTATTTCTACCCGTTCGAACCCTTTTAACTCATGTGCGGGACGGGGCTCTTTGGCTCCTGGTTCGGATACGTAGACCTGAGCGATGTCCACGCCAGAGCGCTGGCCGGTATTGGTTACGTCGAACTCTGCCGTCGCAAAGGCAACCCCGGCGGCTGGGGTAATCTTCAGGTTCGCGAAAGAGAAACCGGTGTAAGACAGACCGAAACCAAAGGGGAACAGTGGCTTTGTGCTGTTCTTCTCGTAACCCCGGTAGCCAACGAAGATGCCTTCTTTGTAAACAACCTTGATGCCGTCCTCTTGGGGGTAATAGTTGGCATAAGTGGGGTTGTCTTCGGCGCGACGTTCCCAGGTGATCGGCAGGTGACCGCCGGGTTTCGTGTCACCGAAGATCACTTCAGCCAGAGCCTGACCGCCGGCCTGGCCGCCGTACCAGCCTTCGATGAATACCGGCGTGTTGTCGATCCAGGAGGAGGCGTCCACCGCTCCGCCCGATGTGACCGCGACAACCGTCTTCGGGTTGGCCGAGGTCATCGCCCTGATCAGGGCATCCTGACCGTAGGGCAGATCGAAGGTGCGATCGCCGCCCTCACTTTCGGTATTCACGTCGCGGTTGTTGTAGAAGCCCCCGGCAACGATCACAGCATCTGCCTTTGCGGCTAGATCTTTGGTGCGGGCGGAGATAACGCTCTCGGCGGGAACGATGGCAAACCGCAGCCGACCGCCGATCAGACCTTTCTGCCAGGATTCGACGACGACTTTATGGGCGCCGGCCGTAAGCGGAATGGTCAGGTGCGGTTCAAAGGCACGGACGTACTTCCAGTTGTCGATGACCGGCTGACCGTCGATGAGCACACGCCCTCCGTTGCCTTCACCGCCGCCCGCCATCGCGACGAGGTAATCGCCTGCTTTTTCTGCGTGAAAGTAACCGGTGAAGCGATGGGAGATCGCAGCGGGCGGTCGATCAAAGATTGCCATCAAATCGTCAAGACTGCCGGAGATTGCGTCCCAGCCGATGCCGGCGGCGTTGATGTGCTTGGGGTTTGTCTGTTTGGCGACAGGTCCGCTCAGATCCTGATTGCCGAAGATCTCTTCTGTCAGCCCTGGCGTTCCTTCATTCTCCGTGGTGGTGAACTCTGTGTGCATCGCCAACTCATTCAGGGTAGGCACGCCCGGGTCATAGAGCACATTGACATGAGGGGCGACGACCGAAAGGCCTTCAACGAGGCTCGTAAGATGGAACGGCACGACGCCGGCACTTCCGCCGCCGACGGCGGTCCCGGGAAAAGCGTTCGGGCCGACCACAAGGATCGTATGCGTCTGCTCTTTGCTGAGCGGAAGCAAGTGTTGCGAGTTCTTCAGCAGCGTAACGGACTCACGTGCCGCCTTGAGCGCTACAGCATTGTTCTGTGCGTCGAACAGTGAAATGCTGAGATCGCGTTGTGGGCGGTCAAGCCAGTCGAACATCTCGGCGGTGGTCAGGATGTGTCGGATCTTCTCGTCGATCGTCGACTCTTTGAGAGTCCCGGCCTGGATAGCTGGCATCAGGTTCGCTCGATTCATGAACTTGCCCGTGGGCATTTCGATATCGAGTCCGCCGTTGGCTGCGCCGACCCCGTCGTAGGTGGCGTCCCAGTCAGACATCAGCGTGCCTTGAAAGTGCCAGTCCTTCCGGAGCACCTCGATGTTGCTCAGTGTGTTCTGCGTGGCGTGCTGGCCATTAATGAGATTGTAGCTGTCCATGACGGCGCCCACGTGGCCCTTCTTGACCGCGACCTCGAACGGAACGAGATAAATCTCATGCAGGGTGCGTTCATCGATGACGGAATCGGAGTCATGCCGCAGAAACTCTGAATTGTTCCCAAGATAATGCTTCACGGTGGCGCTGACGCCCTGACCCTGCATGCCGGTGATATAGCCAGCGTCCATCTCGCCGGCGAGGTACGGGTCTTCGCCGAAGTATTCGAAGTTACGCCCGTTCCGGGGCGAACGATAGATGTTGGTGCCCGGGCCCAGCATGTAGTGCACGCCACGTGCACGGGCGTCGCGACCGATGCCGGCACCAACGCTCTCGGCCAGCGCGCGATCCCAACTGGCGGCCAAGCCGATCCCTTCCGCGTACGTGGTGGAGGGCAGGCCGGCATTGGAGCGCACGCCATAGGGCCCATCCGACATCTCGAGCGCGGGAAGCTGAACGGAAGGCATGGCCCGCACGGCGAAGCCGGTCCCGCCGATGTAGTCCAGCTTTTCCTCAAGCGTCATCTTGTGGAGGATCTCGTCGATATGCTGCTGCTGTGCGGGCGTGAGTGGATGTGGACCTCCCGTCTGAGAACCCTGGGCCACTGCAGGGGGGGACAGCAGTCCCAGAAGTGCAAGGGAGCATCCCATGATGCTTCCCTTTGTCGTTTCGCGGTTCTTCCATGCCGGTGATTTCATAGGCACATATCCTGCCATGCCGGGCAGAGGAATGGCGAGGCGAGGACCATCCGGTAATCGGCGCAGCGCGACTAGAGCGTCTCGGAGGCGCTGTTGCGGGCTCTTGCGGGTTTGGACAGCTTGCGGCCAGTCTTCGAGGCCATGTGTCGTGCCGAGGACTCGCGAATCACAAGCTCCGGTTCGACCTTGACAACGCTTTCCGTGTGTTCCCCTCGTATTTTCTTCAGCAGCAAGGTAGCCGCGGAGGCGCCCATCTCTTTCAGCGGCTGGCGAATCGTGGTCAGGCTCGGGACGAAGTAGGAGGCTACCGTGAGATCGTCAAAGCCGATGACGGAAACATCGTCCGGTACCGCGAGACCGCCGTCATGCAGAGCCCGGATCGCGCCGATGGCCGAGATGTCGTTGAAGCAGACGACGGCGCTGAAATCGCGATGGCGCATAAGCATCTGCTGCACGCCGGGGTAGCCGAGTTCCGGCGTGTTCAGTGACTCGAGCCGGATGATATGGCTGTCGGGCATGGGAATCTTGAGCAGCCGGGCCATGCGGACCAGTGCGCGCCAGCGGCTGGCCGAGTCGGAACTGAGACCCGGTCCGCGCATGAAGACCATCTTCCTGTGTCCCTCGCGCACCAGGTAGCCAAGAGCGAGCTCGGCCGCGCGGTCGTGATCGAGCACGATATTGCTGACACCCGGGAACGACGTGTGGCCGGCCACGGTGACCGTGGGATTGGAAGGCGCGCCTTCGATGTGCGAATCGATCGCGAGAATGCCTTCCACTCCTCGCTGTTGCAGCAGCCGAGGATATTCATCCACCAGATCCTTGCGATGGCGATGATGCGCGGTAAAGAAGAAGTACCCTTCGCGCATAAAGACGTCGGCGGCCCCGGAGAGCACCTGCGAGTGGTAGCCCTCGCCGAATTCAGGCAGAAGGATGCCAATGGTCTGGGAGCGTTTGCCCTGCAGCAGGCGCGCGACCATGGACGGCTGGTAGTTGAACTCGCGCGCAGCTGCGCGCACACGCTCACGGGTGGTCTCGGGGATGGAGCGGTTGGGCGCGTTGTTGAGCACGAACGAGACGGTTGCGGGGCTTAGATCGAGGTGCTCGGCAAGCATCTTCAGGCTGACGGGCCGGCCCTGTTTTGGCACGGTGCGGGGCATGGGTGATTGCCGTGAGTATAGTGCAGCCGCCCGGCGCTGGCGCTGTCACTTCCGGGTGAACCCCAGATTACGGTTGCGCGCAGCGTGCCCGGCCCTGGTGTGCGGAATCCCGTTGCCAGTGCATCGATGGCCTGCTAGTGTCAGAGCTGTTCACCCTTTTTGCAGACATCCTCTTCGC
>CAXTGN010000017.1:18314-24873 GCA_964243455.1 uncultured Acidobacteriaceae bacterium | reverse complement strand
AGTCTACCCGGACATTGGGGAGCACTTGCACACCTTGTCCTCACCTGAGAGGATGCGCTATGGATCGCCGCAAGTTCGCCCTGGTCTCCATCCCCGCAGCTCTCGTGGCTGGCTGTCGTTCCGGCTCCAAGCCGTCCCGTGATGCCACTTTGTTTCATAACAAAGCTGTGAGTTCCGCTGTGCTCAACCTGCAGGAAGCGGTGAACATGGTGGACGAGCGCCTTACCGGATTTGGACCTGAAAACTGGCGAGACGCTCTTGCCAGCCTCCAAACAGCGACCATCCGACTGCGAAGTGACATGGAAGAACTGAGACGCGCGCTTGGCTACACGGAAAGCACGGAACCCGAGACAGGCGAACACACCTAGATCTATTCAACACTGATCTGAAATCGCTGTTGGACGGAAATAGGACGGCGCGCTGACCTCACCTGGGGTGTGCCTGCTCTGCACCGTGTCCTGTGCATCCTTCGATATTTACGCTGAAATACAACCAAAGTGCAAGCAAAGCTGTGCACAGACCCTTGCGGATTCACAAACTATAAGGCGAAGATAAGGCGAAACAGGAGCGAGCCTTGCCCTCTGCCGCTGCACTTCGTCTTCAGATCGAGACTGCCCTTGCCTCACGGATTCCCGGCGCACTCACGCCTCGGCCGCGCATCCTTCGCGACTTGGCAGCAACTGGCATTCCTGAGCTTGACGCGTTACTTGAGGGCGGCCTGCCAATCGGGGCCATCTCCGAATTGGTGGGCAAGCACTCTTCGGGTCGCACGACCATTGCCTTGGCCGCTAGGGCCGAAAAGACTCAGGAGAGCAAGCCGGTGGCATGGGTCGACACCTCCGACGCGCTCGATCCGGAATCCGCGGCTGCTGCCGGGGTCGATCTTTCTCGTCTCCTGTGGGTCCGCTGCGGCCAGGCACCCAGGGCGGAAAGCGCCACGGGACCTTTGCCGAACGCGACAGCACCTCAGAAAGGTGCCGCATTTCTTGTCGAAGGCAGTGGCAGCAGCCCGGCTCTTTCAGGAGGAGGAGGAGGCAGCCCTCACCCGCGTGGAGAGGCACGCGGACTTTCAGAGGCTGTGAATGCCTTTCTGCACCCCGATGTTTTTTCTCGCCAGGCGACCTCGAGCACTCCAGCAACTCCGCGAAAGAACCGCATCATCGGCACACCCGGTGCACCGAATCGCAAGCTGCTCGACCGCACGCCCCAGGACGCACGACCGCTACCCCGTCGTGCACGGGATCGCGAAGAGCAGATCCCCAGTGACCGACAACCTTCACGGCGTCAGGTCCACCAGGCGCTGCAGCACACGACCGCTCAGAGGAAGGATCTTTCTTCGGCTCAGATCGACAACACCGCTCATGCCGCAAGGAACCGACCACAGGCTGGTGCATGGACCGACAACGGGAACAATGCCGCGGGCCGCTGCCTCGCTACGCCGCCAAACGCCATAGCCGCAGGCCTGCCCCGGTTTTGCGAGATGGAGGCTCGTGCTCAGAGCCAGGGTCATTCTGTTGCAGCGACGCCTGTCTTGCAAGCGGAGGTAAAAACCTCACAGAAAACACTGAGCTCTCCCGAAGCGATATCCTCTGCAACACTTCCCTTACACACCATCGCAAACCTGCAAACGGCAAAGCTGGAGGCCTCTCCCGCAGGAGCTCTCCGACCTGCGATCTCAAACTCCAGCGAATCGAAGCATCGTGTCAATGCATCCCTTGCGGGCGATCCGTCCAAAGCTCTGGGCAACCTCGCTTCGGCTCTCTGGCGAGCGCTGGATCACGCGCTGCGTGCTACCGATCTGTTGCTCGCTGCCGGCGGATTCACCGCGATCGTACTCGATCTGGGCAACATTCCACCTGAGTTCGCCTGGCGCATTCCCCTGGCCACGTGGTTTCGGTTTCGGGCTGCCGCCGACCGCGCTCGCACAGTTCTCCTAGTGCTCACGCAACACCCATGCGCCCGCTCCAGTGCAGAGCTTGTTCTGCGCTTGCGCCCGGCCGAACCACTGAATGCCCTTACCGTTCTTACCGGCGCGCAGTTCTGTGTGTCCGTTGATCGATACCGGTTCGAGACGCCTGCGGCTTCTTCCACGACGGCCCAATCCACTCAGCCGAACAGACTGCACCTCGTTACGTCACGGAAACAGCCGCAACGCGATGCCTTGTGGCGCCGCGCTGCCGCCTGGACCGGAACCGAGCCCAAGAACCCACAAGAAGGTCCCCTATGAGCACACCTCTTTTCTTCTGTATTCGCATTTCTGAATTTGCAGCCCAGGCGCTCGTTCGTTTACGCCCGGCACTGGCGAAGACCGCAGTTGCCGTGCTACAAGGCGAGCCACCCCTGGAAAGCACCTGTGCTGCTACGCTGCAGGCCCGCCGACTGGGCATACGGCACGGCATGACGCGTACCGAGCTGGAGAGTTTTTCAGGCCTGACCGTGCTTCGCAGATCCGGAGTGGAAGAACAGAACGCCGCCCTCACACTCCTGGAGATGGCCGCCCGCTTCACGCCACGGACGGAAGAACTGCCTCGAACATCGGCCCTGACCCTTGCGCTGGACATGACCGGTACGACACGACTCCTTGGCCCACCATACGTGATCGGGCAAAAGCTCTTCCGCGCGGCTCGCGAGCTCGGCTTTTTTACCCGAGTCGCCTCCAGCCGCAACCTGGAGACAGCCGCCTGTCTGGTGCGTGCTCCCGGAGACACACTGATCGTTGTTCCACCAGGCGAAGAACGAACACGACTGAAGGATCTTCCTATCACGGCGCTCGACTTAACAGACGAGTTGATCGACACCTTCCACGCATGGGGGCTGCACACTGCCGGAGATCTCGCGGCATTGCTTCCCGCCGATCTTGTTGCACGCCTCGGACAAAGAGGTCATCGTCTGCACCGTCTTGCCTGCGGCGAAGAGGATCACCTGCTCATTCCTGCGGAAGCTACCTTCACCCTGGAAGAACATCTGGCATTTGATGCTCCTGTCGACAACCTGGAATCGCTGCTGTTTGTTCTGGCTCCCATGCTTGATCAACTCATTCAACGGTCTCGTCATCGTGCGTTGCAACTTGCCAGCATTACCGTTCGGCTGCATCTGGAGCGCGCCGCGGACAGCACGGACCGTGACCGTATTCATGAATCAGAGAAGGAACCAGAGGACCCCGTACACGAACGCACGCTAAAGCCGGCGCTTCCTTTGGACGATCGTACCTTGCTGCTGAAGCTGCTGCAGCTTGATTTGCGGGCACATCCTGCTCCTGCAGCCATCGTGGCGATCTCCTTGCATGCCGAGCCGGGACCTCGTCCGAGTGTGCAATCCGGGCTTTTCTCTCCGCAATCGCCAGAACCTATGCAACTGGAAGTGACGCTTGCCCGCATCACCGCGCTTGTCGGTGAGGGCCGCGTTGGGTGTGCCGTTCTCACAGACACCCATGCCCCCGAGAGCTTTCGTGTGGAGCGTTTCACGGTTGCTGAGCCAAGCCATGGCAACCCCCGACGCACATCTATTCAACCAGATAAGCCTGCAACCCACCGCACCGGTGTTGCCCTTCGCCGCTTGCGCCCTGCACCTCTAGTTCAAGTGACGTGGAATGCCGGCAAGTTGAAAGGCCTCTCGATCCACAACAAGGCGATCGCGCACTCGTACTACATCGTGAGCCGCGCGTTTGGTCCATGGCGCCGCAGCGGTCATTGGTGGTCCGGAGACGTTTGGACACGCGAAGAGTGGGACATCGATGCGCAGGCGCCGGATGGAAGCCGTTTGCTCGCGTTGCTCAGCAATGACAAGCTTCGTCTGCAGTGGCAGCTTGAGGCGCTCTACGACTAACCGGAAGATCTGGCTAACTGACCCATGCCCGCAGAATACATAGAACTCCATGCCGCAAGCGCCTTCAGCTTTCTTGAAGGTGCATCAAGCCCCGAGGGCCTGCTGCAAGCTGCCTTTGCCATGGAAATGCCTGCCATGGCGTTGCTGGATCGCAACGGTCTGTATGGTGCTCCCCGGTTTCATATTCATGCCGAGGAAAACAAGATACGAGCGCACATCGGTGCGGAGATCGCTGTAGAAGATTTCGGGCCACGTGTTCGGCCAGCTTCGTGGTTGCCCCATCAGCACCAACCTGAACCCGCGCGCGTGCCGCTGCTCTGCTCTTCCACTACTGGATACGCCAATCTTTGTCAGCTGATCACGCGATTCAAGATGCGGGAACGCGGCAAGGCTGAAGGCATGGCCACACTGAATGACCTCCTCGAGTTTGCTCCCGGACTTATCTGCCTAACCGGTGGGGAGGAAGGCCCCCTCGCGTCCGCACTGGACCGCGGCGGTGAGCCTGCCGCGCGCGTCGAGTTGGAACGTCTCATTCGGTTATTCGGTCCGCAGAACGTTTACGTGGAGTTACAAAGACATGGCGATCGCCAGGAGGAATATCGTAACCAGGTAGCTGTTTCGCTTGCCGATTCATTGAAGCTGCCATTGCTCGCCACCAACGGCGTACGCTACGCAACCAAGTATGAGCGCGAAATCCTGGATGTGTTTACTGCTGTTCGCCACGGCATCGACCTTGAACGCGCAGGACGCCTGTTGCAGGGCAACTCACAACGCTATTTGCGCACGCCACAAATGATGCGCCAGCTCTTTTCCGACCTGCCCGAAGCGATCGAGAATACAGCGTTGCTTTCACAACGTCTCGAGTTCAAACTCAACGATCTTGGGTATGAGTTTCCTAGCTACACCGAAACGGATGGAGAGCCTGCACCCGTGTATCTGCGCAAACGTGTAGCGGAAGGCATTCGCAAGCGTTACGGCATGAAGGTAAACAGCGATTTGATGGCCCGTGCCCAAAAACAGGCCGAAAAGGAACTCAAGCTGATCGAGCAGCTTGGTTTCGAGGGCTACTTTCTTATCGTTTGGGATATTGTTCGATACTGCAAACGCAACGACATTCTGATTCAGGGCCGCGGCTCCGCAGCTAATTCTGTTGTTTGCTACGTCCTTGAGATCACAGCTGTTGACCCGATCGATATGGATCTGCTCTTCGAACGATTTCTTAACGAAAATCGGCACGAATGGCCCGACATTGATCTGGATCTGCCTTCCGGCGAGAAACGCGAAGCGGCGATCAAGTATGTGTACCAGCGCTATGGCGAACTTGGGGCAGCTATGACCGCCAACGTGATCAGTTACCGCGGCAAGTCGGCTGCGCGCGAGGTGGGCAAAGCGCTTGGGTTTAAAGACGATACCCTTGCGCGGCTTTCGGGCCTTGTTGGGCAATGGGAATGGCGCCAGCAAGGCGAGACCCTTGGAGATCAGTTTCGTTACGCGGGCTTCGATCTGGGTCATCGCCGCATCGCCAAGTACCTTGAGATCTGTGAACGCGTACAGAATCTGCCGCGACACCTTGGCCAGCACTCCGGCGGCATGGTGATCTGCCAGGGTCAGTTGAACAAGGTGGTACCGCTTGAGCGGGCTTCCATGGTTGGCCGGACCGTTGTGCAGTGGGACAAGGAGGACTGCAACGATCTCGGCCTGGTCAAGGTGGATCTGCTGGGACTTGGCATGATGGCAGTGTTGAAAGACTGCCTCGATCTGGTTCCTCAGCATTACGGCAAGACGGAAGATTTGGGCAACCTGCCTAAGGACGATCCGGCGACCTATGCTGTTCTTCGCAAGGCCGATACCGTAGGGATGTTTCAGGTGGAAAGCCGCGCCCAGATGGCGTCGATCACGCGCAACGCGCCAACGAAATTCTATGACTTGGTTGTGCAGGTCGCTATCATTCGCCCAGGCCCGATCGTGGGCAAGATGATGCATCCGTACATGCGGAGACGGCAGAACAAAGAAAAGGTATCGTATCCGCACTCTTCGCTTGAACCGGTGCTCGAACGAACACTTGGCGTTCCGCTTTTTCAAGAGCAGCTTCTACGCATGGCCATGGTTGTCGGCGATTTTACGGGCGCTGAAGCCGAGGAGCTTCGCAAGGCAGTGGGTATGCGACGCTCTTGGCACAAGATGACGTCGCTGATGGAAAAGCTGCGGGAGGGCATGGTCCGCAAAGGGATCACGCCGGAGATACAGGACAACATTGTCGGCAGCATTCAGTCTTTTGCGCTGTACGGGTTTCCGGAGTCACACGCCGCCAGCTTTGCACTACTCGCCTATGCGTCGGCTTACTTCAAAGTGCATTACCTCGCCGCGTTTACGTGCGCGATGCTCAACAATCAGCCCATGGGCTTTTACATGCCTGCCGTCATCGTCAAAGATGCGCAGCGGCACAAGCTTCGGGTGAAGCCTGCGGATGTTCAGATCTCGCGTTGGGAGTGCACTGTGGAACCGGAGCCTGAAGGCTCGCTGTCACTGCGTCTGGGGCTGATGTATGTACGGGGCCTGAAGCAAACCGTGGCGCAGGCGCTGGTTCGTGTACGAGAGTTGCAGGGCAGCTTTGCGAATACAGAGGATCTGGCGCGTCGCGTCCCTCAGCTAAATCGGCGGGACCTCTCCCAACTTGCCCGGGTCGGGGCCTTGAACAAGTTGAATGGGGTGCAGCATCGGCGCGATGCGGTAT
>CAXTGN010000017.1:5126-18304 GCA_964243455.1 uncultured Acidobacteriaceae bacterium | reverse complement strand
CAGGCGGGACGTCCTGCGGGTCCTCTGCTGAACACCTGTAGCGATTCACAACGGAGCTCTTTGCGCGAGCGAACTCCGCTGCGTCAGATGAACACCGACGAACGGCTTGTGGCCGACTATGCCGGTACTGGCTTGTCCATTGATCATCATCCTATGGCGTATCGGCGGGCCGAACTTCGTGCCTCCGGGGTACTGAGCGCGCGTCAACTGCTGGAAGCGCCGGATGGCCGCCGAGTGACTGCAGCTGGATGTGTGATTGCGCGTCAACGTCCAGGCACGGCGCTCGGCTTTATCTTTCTTTCCATGGAAGACGAGACCGGCATTGCCAACATCATCGTCCACCCGGACCTGTATGACCGCGACCGCGTGCTGATTACCCGGGAGAAGTTCCTACTTGTCACAGGCAAGCTGCAGAATCAGGATGGTGTTGTGCATGTGAAGGCCGAGGTTGTCACCCCGCTAAGAGTGGCCAATCTCTCCTTGCGCTCGCATGATTTTCATTAGAGTTCGTCACCAGATGCGACGTACGTTGAAGCCATCCAGCTTGGTATCGGCACTGATGATGGCGATGTCTTCGGCCAAAGCTTGTGCTGCGATGATTCGATCAAACGGGTCCCGATGCTCGCCGACAAGACGTCCTGCCCGCAATGCAGCCCTGACATCCATCGGCAGGAGTTCGTATCCGGCATCTTTCGATTACGGCCAGAAACTCGCCTTCAATCGTGACCGCTTCGGGCCACTTTCCAAGCCTTACTTTGATAGCCATCTCCCACGCAGATGCCGCAGAAACAAGAACGACATTTTCCGGATCCGCCATTACCGAAGCTGCGGAGCGACCAAGCAACTGAGGTGCGGCCACGGCCAGAGCAGGGTGTGCGTGTCCAGCAGAACCCTCAATCAGTTCCCCCATTCCAGAGTCGCAGCTCCTCTTCTGGCAACGGATCCCAAAACGATGCAGAGACTGCAAAACCAGGCTGGAGTCGGGCTCCCAATCTCTTCTTCGACCTCACTTCCACAGCTTCCAGCCTCGCAACAGGCGTCTTCTCACGGCCAGATGTAATGATCACCGTCTCGCCTTTCTGCACCTGCCGCACCAACTCTGATAACTTCGTCTTCGCCTCGAAGATCGTCGCTGTGATCATAGAAAAGCCTCCTGCTAAGCGATCTTCGCTTAGAGAGCACTTACTTCAGCGTCGACAACGACGGCTGTTCCTTTACCGCGATACCGTCCAGTTGCCCCTGGTAGACGACGATCTTTTTCAGTCCGGCATAGGGGATCTGCGAGAGCGGCAGGAGGCGCCCGTTCACGGCGATCGTCGGCGTACCTGTGACGCCCAGGTCGGTGGCCAGCTTCGCGGAGGCATCCACGGCCGCCTTGGTTGCCGGCTGGCTGGCGCAGGCCATTACGGAAGCGGGATCCGCGCCGGCCGCGGTCACGGCCGCCCGCAGCGTGGCGTCGGCCTTGTCCGTGGTCAGGTCGGCTTGCGTGTCATAGACCTTTTGCGCGTAGAGGAAGAACACAGGGTCACCCTTGGCCTGGCGTACGCAGTTGCCCACCTCGGCAGCCTGCATGGCAAAGGGGTGCACACCCGGAAGCGGAAGGTTCTGGAAGACGATGTGTGCCTGGGGAAAGTCCTTTGCGAGCTGATCCATGGTGCTCTGAGCAGCTTTGCAATTGGGGCACTGCAGGTCTGCGAATTCGACCAGTTCAAGATCCTTACTGGAAGCTCCACGGGCCGGACCGTCCGCGCGTTGCTGCAGGGTCGCCCTGGTTTCGCCGAAGGGATTAGCTCCAAAGGGCGTCAGGTCACCGGCGACTGCATGTTTGCCGTCGGGCGTCACAAGAAAGCTATAGGTTCCAACCCGCGCGGGCTGGCGCTTATCTGCGACATAAACCTCCACCTTTACAAAACCTGGCGAAGAGGCAGGTTGAATGGATGCGACCTGCCATTGGCGATTCTCGTCGACGCCCCAAACCGAATGCAGAAAGCTGTCCACCGTTTGCGGCGTGGGGTTCGCGGCCGTGAAGTTCTTGGGATCCGTCGGAGGGAACTTGATGGCAGCGGGCGCAGCAGGGCTCTGAGTATCCGCAACCGCTGAGTTCGGTGCAGAGATCGTACGGTTCGGTGCGGGTCCGGGTGCTCCGGGTGCCGGTGACTGAGTTGCAGCAGGAGATCCAGTCTGGGCCCCTGTCATTGACGCCATGGTCACGCCCCACATTGCCAGGCCCAACATCATCTTTTTCAACACTGTGCTCCTCGCCGAGATATCGGCTGATCTATGAGATGAATTCATACTTCCCGTCGCGCAGCGATCGGGAAGCGTCTTCCCATACCGAACGCTTTTTTGGACACCTTCAACACCGGGGCTGCCTGTTGCCGCTTGTACTCGGCAATTTCCACAAGACGAATTACCTTGCGAACCAGCTCCGGGTCGAGCTTTTGCTCGCTTGCGATCTCTTCAGCCGACTCGTAGTCCTCGATATACGCGCGGAGGAGAGGATCGAGAATTTCGTAGGCGGGCAGGGAGTCAGTATCCTTTTGCCCTGGCCGCAGCTCCGCCGAGGGCGGTTTCGTTAGGGTGTCCACAGGAATTACTTCGCGCCCGCGGTGGACGCTGTTGTACCAGTTTGCGAGCGCGTATACCTCTGTCTTGTATACGTCGGCTATCACTGCCAAGGCTCCCACCATATCGCCGTAAAGAGTGCAGTACCCGGTAGCCATTTCGCTCTTGTTACCCGTCGTCAGCACAAGGGCACCGGTCTTGTTGGACACGGCCATTAGCAGCGTTCCGCGTATGCGGGGCTGAACGTTTTCTTCCGCCAGTCCGAAAGGTGTTCCCGCGAAGAAAGGCTCCAGCCTGTCGGTGAACCCGTCGTAAATTTCACGGATCGGCAGCACGTCAAAGCGGATCTCGAGATTGTTCGCCAGCAACTCGGCATCTGTCAGCGAACCGCTTGAGGAGAACTCGCT
The DNA here is from genome assembly GCA_964243455.1 of uncultured Acidobacteriaceae bacterium. GTDB lineage: Bacteria > Acidobacteriota > Terriglobia > Terriglobales > Acidobacteriaceae > Granulicella. The sequence goes on along the minus strand of CAXTGN010000017.1, from coordinate 15,332 downwards.
GGGCATACCGATGCCCCGGACGTTTTCCGGTCCGAGAGCGTCGACAGCGATCGCCGCCACCAGCGCCGAATCGATGCCTCCACTAAGTCCGACCAGCGCCTGCTTGAATCCGCATTTGTGTAGGTAATCTCGTGTTCCGAGCACAAGGGCGTCCCAGGTCCGCTTGCACTCCGCTTGCCCTCCGGATTGCAGAGCGGCCTCGGCAAGAGCCTCACGCACATGGGACACGTGCACAGGTGCATCGTGAACTGTGTCCACCACGACGAAGTCCTCGGCAAAGGAACATGCCTGGCCAATCACCTCACCTCGCGGGTTCACCGCAAAGGAATCGCCGTCGAAGATGAGGCTGTCGTTAGCCCCGACCTGGTTGACCATCACGACGGTTGCCCGATGGCGCTTTGCTAACGCGCCGATCATGCGACGCCTCGTGGCCGGCTTGCCGTGCCAATAGGGCGACGCGGAGATGTTCAGGATGAGTCGCTGCTGACTCCCTGTCTGGGGCAGCGCGCCCCATTGCCTCATCAGCTCTTCCACGGGATCCATTGGGTAATTTTGCCGAGGCCAGAAGAGCTTATCGTTCCAGGCATCCTCACAGACGGTGATCGCGATGGGCTGCCCCTTCACCAGGGTGAGTTCCTGCCGGGTAGCGGGTTCAAAGTATCGCTGCTCATCGAAAACGTCATAGAAGGGAAGCAAGGTCTTTTGCTGGATGAACCTAAGTTCGCCGGCCTCGATCAGGGCTGCGACGTTGCGTACATACTTCTGACCAGGACCTTCACAGCGCATGGGTGAGCCTACCAGCACGGCAGGCCGATCCTGGCCACGAGTAAGCTCGGCGATCTTGGCCAGGGTCTCTTCCGCGCGCTGCACAAAGCTCTTCTTTTCCAGCAAATCGGCCGGAGGATACCCGCAGGTGGCCAGCTCGGGGAAGATCACCAGATCGACCCCACTCGCAGCGGCTTGCCCAATCCTGTCTGAGATCTTTCCTAGATTGCCCGAGAAGTCCCCAACGGTTGGATTGATCTGAGCCAGAGCGACACGCACAGCAGTATTTTACCGCCGCACGGCACAACTCCCGTCAAAGACGCCCAGGAACGAGCATCGGGGAACGCGAATGCAGTCCATAGCCTGCGTTTGTGGCTGGCTATAGCGCGTAGGCTCAGAGGACAGCTTCCACCAGGTAGTCGTCATGAAGTTGCTGCCAGCGGGTGTCCCTAAGCCCAAGATCCGCGTTCTTGTCGGAGATGATGCAGAGGTCATCGTCCAGACGTTGGCCGTCATCCTGGACCTGGCTGGCTATGATGCCTGTGCCCTTTACGATGGTCAAGCGGCGCTTCGACTTCTCAATCTGTTCAAGCCGAATCTGGTAATCACGGATGTAACGGCATCCAGCGTCACGGGCATCGAGTGTTCCTCGACCGCACATCTCATCCTGCCGCGCTGCAAGATCCTGCTCTCCACCGGGTATGCCGACCTGCATGACTTCTTGAGAGACAGGGACGCAGTCAACCCTTCCTTTGAACTGCTGACCAGGCCTATTCTGGCCAAGGAGTTGCTCGCCAAGCTGAAAAATCAGCTTTGCTCTGAATTCCCCCCCCTGCTGGTCCCGATCGAGACCAGCGATGCCAAGGTTCACTAGCTGCGCGGTCCGCTGCTTGCGCTACTTATGATCCGGTTCCCGCCAACACCACGCCGATCGTACGGGCGAGGATGCGCAGGTCCAACATGAGATTCCAGTTCTCGACGTAGGCGGTATCGAGCGAAATGTAGCTATCGAAGGAAGGATCCTGTCGGGCCTCGATCTGCCAGAGTCCCGTAATGCCTGGCAGGACGTCGAGCCGCCGGAGATGGGCGAGATCGTATTTTTCCACCTCCGACGCCAGCGGCGGACGAGGTCCGACCAGGCTCATGTCTCCCTTCAGCACGTTATAGAACTGAGGCAATTCATCCAGGGAGTACTTGCGAAGCTTGGCACCGATCTTGGTGACACGAGGATCGTTCTGCACTTTGAAGAGCACATTGTCGCGCTCGTTCATGTGAGCGATCTCTTTTTTCAGCCGGTCGGCGTTCGGCACCATGGTGCGGAACTTGAAGCAGCGGAAGACGCGTCCTTTTCGACCGATCCTTTCCGCCATATAAAAGATGGGGCCGGAAGAGTCGAGGCGAATCATGATCGCAATCACCAGCATGATCGGCGCTACGACAATCAACGCAAGTGTCGCGAGGATGATGTCCATCCCACGCTTCAGCACAAAGGCTCCGCGGGGAAACTCACGCCGGTGCAGAGGGATGGTCGGAAACTGGCCGATGTATTCCACGTTCGCATTCCAGGCGAGGCCGTCGTACAGGTCCGGCACAACCCTCACCTCGATTCCCAGGGCGCGAGCCTCTTCCACAACCGCGACCACGGTTCGTTTCTCTGCGGGGGTCGAGAAGTAGATCTCGTCAACAAACAGGGACCGGGCCACGGCGACACAGTTGCGGATGTCCCCGACGACGTGCGCATTTTCGCGCTCGCGCCCTCGCTCGAGACTGATAAAACCCTTGAAACGAAATCCCATGTGCGGCAGCGATTCCAGGTGATTGCGGAGGGCGTGACCTACGCGCCCGTCTCCGACGATCAGGACGTTCCGAACCTCGAGTCCCAGCAGATAGCGGCGCTCGCGCAGCTTGCGCCACAGGGCACGGCGCATCATCAACATCGGCATTGTGAGGACGACGGTCAGCAGCACCGCCAGGCGGGAAACCGCGTATCCCCGCGTTAGGTACAAGGTGCCGCACAAAAGAAGGCCTGAGGTGAGCACCGCCTGTACGGTCATCCGCTGCTCGTGCAAACCGCTGAAGTTTTCGCTGGGACGGTAAAGGCCAAAGATCCGGGAGGTCAGCACAACATAGACGCCAAAGATCAGCAGCATCAGAAGCGACGGCATGTGCTTGGCCTGCATCAGGTTGGGGAGCAAACCTGGCTGCCGGTCCGTGCTGTCAAGCCGGAGCCGCAGGGCAATCAACCCTGCAAGCACCGCAGTGATCACATCCAGGAGCGCCCAGACTACAGCCGAAATGGACGGCCTAGTTGCCGAAACCCGCACACCCACTCCCGACCCCGCTCTACTCTGCTGCCGTGTCCCGCCGGAGATCACGACCTGTTCCAAAAAGTCAGGTGTTGGCATATCTTAGGCCACCCTGGATCTGGTCCTCTCCGCGACGTGAATCTGTCGTGTAAAAATGTGACTTTACCCGATTGCTGTGTACCAATCTATCACCGGCGGATGGGTCAGCTGCTCCGAAAACCGGTTCCGTCCTACGCGGGCAACACGAGTTGATCCAAGAGCAGGAATTCCTTCAGGATTGGATCTTCACTCGCCTTCATGTCTTCCATGGTACCGAAAAACCGCGCCCTGCCCTCGTGCAAGAAGAGCACCTGGTCGGCCAGTCGTTCAGCGAAGCGCGTGTCATGTGTGACCACAATGCTGGTGAGGTGCAGCTGCGTTTTGAGCCGCTGGATCAGGTCCCCGAGAAGGTGCGCCATCAAGGGATCAACCATGGTTGTTGGCTCGTCATAGAGCACCGCTGCTGGCTGAGCGGCGAGCGCTCGTGCAATCGCTACGGACCGCTTCATCCCGGTGGACAAATCGCTCGGCAGCAGGTTCTCCATGCCGGCCACACCCACCATCTCCAACATGCCTTTCACCACCTGAAGGATCTGGTCTTCTTCCATGTCGCCGCGTTCTCGTAGCGGAAACGCCACGTTCTCGCCCACGGTGATGGAATCGAACAAGGCCCCATTCTGGAAAACCATGGTCACCTTGCGGCGCACCGCCTGCATCTCACGTTCGGAAAAGCCGCAGATGTTTTGCCCGGCAATCGTTACCGTGCCGGCATCTGGCTTCAGAAAGCCCATAAGCATCTGGAGCGAAACGGATTTACCTACGCCACTACGTCCCAGAATGCAGAGTGTCTCGCCGGAACCTACCCAAAAGCTGACGTCCACCAGAACCCGAGAACCGCCGAAGCTCTTGTACACGTGCTCAAAGGAGATATAGGGGCCCCCAAGGGCGGCGAAATTCGCCCCGGCCAGTCCGGCGCCAGCGGTAAACATGGCCTCTTCCGCTGCGGTCTCCGCTTCAGCCTCATTCTGCTGAGCGGCTTCGGCTATGAACTGACTTACGGCCTGGGCAACATCCGGGGTGACGCTGTCGATCAGAGGCTCATTCGGATCGTGACTGATTGGAACTTTCGTCGAATCTGGATCTGGCAACGCCGGCTCCCTTCTGCGTCAGTTTGGCAGTTGCCTGCCGTCTACCTCTGGCTCCGGGATTGGAGCGCCGAAAGATCTTCGGGCGTGTTTACGTTGCTGAAGAAGCCTTCCATGTCGGAGACGTAGATCTCACCTTCTGGCGCGAAAGCCTCTGTTTCCGCCACCCAAAGGGCACTTGCGCCCAGCGCGGAAGCAATCCGTGTGAAGACTGCGCCCAGTTTTCGCTCACCAGCGTCCGCTGCCCGGCTGAGCTCCACCAGACAATCCTTGTGCAACAGACAAAAAGTGGGCTGCCGGATTCCCGCGGCACACAAGAAGCTCAGGCGTAGGCCTCCCACTTTCCTGCCGAGAACTGCTTCGGCCCAATTGTGCAGCAAGAGAGCGGGCACCAAAGGAACATCGACCGGGATAAACAGGGCCCATGGATGTCCAGATGCACGAACTCCGGCTTCGATGCCCGAGACTGGCCCCGCATCCAGCCGCGTTTCCGAGATAACAGGGGCGAGGGAGACCAGGTCTTGACGATTGCCGGCAATGGACACCTGCGCACAGACGCTTCTCAGCTTTTCCAAGGCTATCTCGATCATCGGGCGGCTGCCGAAGGCAAGAAGCGCTTTGTCTCGGCCCATCCGGGAACTCTTTCCGCCTGCCAGAACGAAGCCGTGCACGGGAAGCGGCGCTTGGCCGCTCAAGCCGTTTGCCCTACTTTGCTCAGGAATCGCACGATCGACTCGATGCCATGGTGAAAATTGGCTAGATGGAATTTCTCATTGGGTGCATGCAGGTTGTCGTCGGGCAGCCCAAACCCCATGAGCACTGCAGGGATGCCCAGTTCCCGCACGAAGTCGCCCACAACAGGGATGGAGCCGCCACCCCGAACAAAGACAGTCTGTTTGCCGAAGACCTCGGCCATCGCCTCCGTGGCCGCACGGATGTAGGCGTTGTCCGTGGAGACCACAATGGGCTCACCGGAATGGATCAGCCGGACCTCCACTGTCACGCCGGCCGGGCAGATCTCCTCGACGAAGTCCTTGCATTTTGCGAAGACCTCTGCCGGTCCCATACCGGGGACCAGGCGGAAGCTGATCTTGGCCGTTGCCTTGGCTGGAATCACGGTCTTCGCGCCTGCACCCGTGAACCCTCCGGGCATGCCATGAACGTCCATCGTCGGGCGCGCCCACAGGCGTTCGAGTACGGAGAACATGGTTTCCCCGGTGAGCTCCGGACAGCCAACCTCATGACTCCTGAACACTTCCTCGTCGAACGGCAGCGAGCGCCAGGCTTCCAGCTCCGCTTTCGTGGGTTCTTCGATTCCGTCATAGAAGCCCGGAATCGCGATGCGTCCGTCTGTCCGCTTCAGCTGGGCAATGATCTGGGCCAGGGCTACGAAGGGGTTCGGGGCGGCTCCGCCGTACATGCCTGAGTGCAGATCCGTCTTTGCGCCACGCACCTCGATTTCGGTGTAGATCATGCCGCGCAGACCGACGCACAGGGTCGGTAGATCCGGGGCAAACATCTCCGTGTCACTCACCAGGGCACAATCTGCCTGGAGTTGATCGCCGTGTTCGCGCACAAACGCCGCGATCCCCTCGCCGCCGACCTCTTCTTCCCCTTCAGCGATGACCCGCACGTTGACGGGAAGACCACCTTCCGCTTTTGAAAGGCTCTCAAGCGCCTTCACGTGCATCCACATCTGACCCTTGTCGTCGACCGCACCGCGGGCATACAGATTGCCATCACGCTCCGTGGGCTCGAACGGAGGAGAGATCCACTCGTCCAGCGGCTCAGCCGGCTGGACGTCATAGTGTCCGTAAAGCAGGACGGTAGGCTTGCCTGCCCCTGCATTCAGCCACTCGCCGTATACGAGCGGATGTCCCCCCCGGGTGGCGGTGGACGTTTCCAGCAGCCGGACATTTTCAAGGCCGGCCGACCGCAAGCCGTTTGCAACGAAGTCCGCCGCTCGACGCACATCACCTGCATGCGCCGGGGATGTGGAAACCGAGGGGATCCGGAGGAGTTCCTTCAGCTCCTCGACGAAACGCCCGGCGTTCTCTCGGGCATACGCTAATGCCGCTCCCTGGCTCGTACCCACAACTGCATTCATCCGACCATTCTACGCAGAGCCGCTGGAGACATACGTAGCCTGGAATGCATTGGAGCTGGAGGGCTGCATGGACCTACGCCGGGACTGTGAAGCGAGGCAGCACCGAGGTGGCACAAAAGCTGTGGGGTCATGATCGGTGAAAGCGGTGTGGTAAAACACAAGCAGTTCAGCCGCCATGATTGCCGATATATATGAGTTCGCCAATGAGTCAGCTCTTCATGCGGACCTGTGTATCATCGGCAGCGGAGCGGCGGGCATCGCTCTCGCCCGAGAGTTTCTCGGCACGAGCTACTCAGTCATAGTGCTGGAAGCCGGCGGCAACCGTCGGGAAGAAGCGAGTCAGGACCCCTATCGCAGCCTTGTAACCGGCCTGCAACATGGCGGCATCCATGGAGGCCGCGTTCGCACCGTCGGTGGGGCGACCACGCTGTGGGCAGGCCAGGCTCTTCCGCTCTTTGACATCGATTTCGCAAAACGTGACTGGGTTCCCTACAGCGGATGGCCCATCGACAAAGGGCTCCTGGAACCCTTCTATCGTCGCGCGGAAGACGTAATGCAGATTCCGCACGTAACGAACGATGCACGCTCCTGGCCTGCAAAGGCGCAAGCGACGTACTCGGACCAGTTCGTCGGGTACTTCTCTCAATTCACATCGACACCCAGCTTCTCTCAGAAGTATCGGGAGTCTCTCGCCGCAGCACCGAACATCCAGCTGATCACGCATGCAAACGTGACCTCCCTTCAAGCGAACTCTCAGGCGTCATCACTGGATCGTGTCGAGGTGCGTTCGCTGGATGCACATCGCATCTCGGTAAGCGCCCGCTTCTTCATCGTCTGCTGTGGAGGCATCGAGTCCGCGAGGCTTCTTTTGGCCTCCAACTCCGTGCAGAAAACCGGTGTCGGAAACGCCCGCGATGTGGTCGGCCGATTCTTTCAGGACCACCCTGGAGTCGCTCTTCCGGTGAGACCTCTGGAGAAGAAGCGGTTTGACGCGACCTATAACTCGGCGCGCAAAAACAACGTTCGATACAGCATCAAGGTCGTTGCGAGCGAGGCACTGCAGCAGAGGGAGCGCATGCTGCACATCGGTGGTGAGATTTACTACCCATCGACTGAGGACAACCCGGTTGCAGCAGCGAAAGATCTGGTGAAGATCCTGCGGCAACCCGCGAGATTGAGAGAGTTCCCCAGTGTTCTGGCCCGGGTGGCGCGCCGGCCTCACAGTGTCGTTGCCGCGCTGTACCGCTTTTATCTCCACGGCACGCCGCCGTCGGTCGGCAGCACGACGCCGTACATCGGCTTCGGTGGAGAGCAGCAGCCCAATCCGGACAGCCGCCTCACGTTAAGTGACGAGGTCGACGTTCTCGGCATGCCGCGATCTGCCCTACACTGGCGACTAACGGAGAACGACTCCTATTCCATGTCGACGTATATCAAGGCACTCGCCGGGGAGTGGAAGCGGCTTGGCATCGCCGCGGTGGACCTCGATCAGCTGCCGATCATGGGGCGTGAAAAGGGAGAACACGGCGGGTACGTTGATGCGAGTCATCACATGGGAACCACGCGGATGGGGACCGATCTTGCGACAAGCGTGGTCGACGCCAACTGCCAGGTGCATGGCTATGACAATCTCTACATCGGGAGCAGCTCCGTTTTTCCCACGGGAGGTTTTTCCAATCCGACGCTGACCGTGCTAGCCCTTTGTCTGCGGATCGGCGACAGGTTAAAAAAACAGTTGGCCACAGCTTGACCCATCCGTAAGCGCCCAGAGGAGATACAGGCTGTGCCAGAGATCGAGACTCTCCCTTTACCCAGTTCCTCAACCAGAACAACCCGTGTCGGCTTTGGCTGCAGCAATCTCCTCGGAGACAAGACACGGGAAATGGGCTTGCGCCTCCTCGAGACGGCCTACGACTGCGGCATTCGGCACTTCGATGTGGCGCGCGTCTACAATTTCGGGGACGCCGAAGCCATCGTGGGTGAGTTCTCAGCCGGCAAGCGCGATAAGATCACCATCAGCACAAAGTTTGGGCTGATGCCGCGAGAGGGTGTCGCCAAGATGAAGGGCCCCGTGCAGATGGCACGCCGCATCATGCGCTCGTCTTCCTGGGTTCGTAAGCTGGTTCGTCGGAACGTCAAGAACCTGACCCAGGCCGGTCAGTTCGATCTTGGTACTGCACAGAAGAGTTTGGAAGCCAGCCTGCGCGCGTTGCGAACGGAATACCTCGATATCTACCTCATGCATGAATGCAGTGCCGCTGACTGCACCGAGGAGATTTACGCCTTTCTGCAAACGGCCAAACAGGAAGGCAAGATCCGCGCCCATGGCTGTGGCACCGCGTTTGGGCGAATCCCCGCCATAGTGACCGAGCATCCAGACTTTCTCCCCGTCGCCCAATTCGAGAGCAGCCTGACAAAGCCGAACGTCGCAGCCTTTCAGGCGGTGCGGCCGGGCCCGACGGAACTGGTCATTACCCATGGTGCAATGGCTGCCGCCACTCCGCTTCGAGCACTCCTTGAAAGCGACGCCGCGCAGCGGTTGGCTGTACAAAGCGACCTGGATCTCGACCTGAGTGCCGGATCGAACCTGTATGGCCTTCTGCTGCGGTGTGCGTTGCTGGAGAATGCAGACGGCCTCGTTTTGTTTCGGGCGGCGGCGCCGGATCGTATTCGCTCGACGCTGGACTCCCTGCAGCAGATCCGGCTCAACGCCGATCAACTCGGCACACTTCGTCGCTTGTTGTCTTAAGAACGCCTGAAGTTCCAGAGGCTCTGAGCTGAGCGGTGCCGGAGGTCTGCGACTTGGGAGGGGACAACGCGCTACGATAGGGGCGATCGCATACCAGATCGGCAGCCTTCAGAACGGAAGTTGGCGCCTGTGTTCTGGTGAGGAGGCGTGCAAGTGGAAATGGGCCTGACCTGGCTTCCCCAGAGAGCGAACTGGAATGCGGACTTGTCCGTGGCGTCGCAACTGGATGCAGGCGAGGCGTTTGAGCAATTTCGGCAGCTGGCGAACAGCCGGATTGACTTTGTCTCCACGGCAAAGCTCGACAGGGCGGTGCAGCGGTACAAGAACAAGAACGGCGCGCCCACGGGGTGGCCTGCACTGCGTCTTGCGCTGCTTTCATCGTCCACCATCTCTGCGCTGATACCCGGGATCCGCATCGGAGCGCTCCGGCGAGGATTGCTACTCGAGGTGTACGAAGGTCCTTACGGCATGTACCGGCAGGAAGTGGCCGACCCGCAATCGGGGCTGCATGCCTTCCGGCCCGACGTGGTGTGCTTTTCGCTGGATGCACAGCATCTTGCAGGCGCTGAGGGAGCCAGCGCCGAGGGTGCTCTGGCCACCTTGCAGGAGCTTTGGAGAGCTGCACGGCAACAGCTGCAGTGCGTCGTCGTGCAGCAGACTGTGCTGCCGTCCGTTCCCACGGTAGTAGGCAACAACGAGGAAAGACTGCCACAGTCCCCGGCAGCGATCATCGAGGCGATCAATCACGGTCTTCGACAGCTTGCGCCCAACGAGGGTGCCTATCTGTTGAGCGTCGACCGTTGGGCCGCTGAGGAAGGCCTTTCGCGTTGGTTTGATCCGTGGCTCTGGTACTCCTCTAAGCAAGAGATCCACCCGCGTGTGTCGGACATCTACGGCGACCAGATGGGGCGCCTGCTTGCCGCATTGCGTGGCCGCAGCTCCAAGTGCCTCGTACTGGATCTGGATAACACGGTCTGGGGCGGCGTAATCGGTGACGATGGCGTTGAGGGCATTACGCTCGGTCAGGGGACCGCTAGCGGTGAGGCCTTTCTGGCACTGCAGGCGTACGCGCGGAGGCTCTCGCAACGCGGCGTG
>CAXTGN010000017.1:0-5116 GCA_964243455.1 uncultured Acidobacteriaceae bacterium | reverse complement strand
CCGGATTTGATACCCACCCCGAGATGCTATTGAAGCGGAGTGACATCGCCTGCTTCGTCGCGAACTGGCTGGACAAGGCAACCAACCTTCGCGAGATCGCGGCACGGCTGAATATCGGCTTGGATTCCCTTGTCTTTGTGGACGACAATCCTGCGGAGCGAGCGTTGATTCGTCGCGAGTTGCCCATGGTGGCGGTGCCGGAGTTGCCGGAAGAACCGTCTGGGTATGTGGGCTGCCTCGCGCGAGCAGGGTATTTCGAGGTGCTCGAGATCACCCCGGAGGATCGCGAGCGCGCCGGGCAGTACCGCGCCAACGCCGGGCGTGAAGAACTGCGCCGCTCGGCAACGGACATGGACAGCTTCCTGGAAGCGCTGCGTATGAAGCTGACCTGCAGCCCCTTCGATGCAGCCAGCCTGATGCGCGTGGTGCAACTGATCAACAAGACCAACCAGTTCAATCTGACCACGCGGCGTTACACCGAAGCAGATGTCGAAGCCATGATGGCGAGCGAGGATGTGGCCACGCTGCAGCTGAGGTTGACAGATACCTATGGCGACAACGGCATGATCGGCGTGGTGATCGGGCGATGTGCTCCGGAGCACGCGATGCTGATCGATACGTGGCTCATGAGCTGTCGTGTGCTTGGGCGCCAGGTGGAAGACATCACATTGCAATTAGTCGTGGAGCAGGCTCGCGAGCTAGGCTGCACACGACTGATCGGACAATACAAGCCCACGGCAAAGAACAACATGGTACGGCAACACTATGCAAAGCTCGGCTTTCAAGCCGTCGAAACACGCGAGGATGGCAGTACAGCGTGGTCTCTGGAGCTCGATGCGTTCACGCCGCGCTCAACGCACATCGAGGTAAGTCGCGCGGGTGAGACGATGTACGCCAGCGTTTAGGCTACTTCGGGGTCGCATTGGCTGGGATGGCGAGCCGCGAGCGAATGGCCTCCACAAGAAGGTGCGTTGCTGCAGGCACAGCGAAGGGCTCCATGTGGGCATAGTAAGGATCGCCCACGAACTCTGTCGCGGGCAGCACCGCAGGAGGCGCCGCACCGACAGCGCTGAACGAGCGCCCGAGTGCAGTTGAAGCATTCGTGCACCCTGGAATGGGAGCCATGTACACCAGGACCGGAAGTTCCGGGCTGTACTGGCGCGCAAGAGCAGCAACGGACGCCTCACTCTCATCGCTCATCAATTTTGACGGGATTTTGCAGGCCGGCGCCAGCTGAGCGAAGGCGTCCGTGTCATCAAGGTGCCCCAGTGCTGCATCCACCGATGCCGCGGTGTGCTGGTGATGAGGAAGCAGCGACTTAAGGATGCCCGCGCCGTATGTGTTGTAGAACCGGAACGGAAAAAACAGAAACTGCGCAGGGTAATGCATGATGAAGCCGGCGATCTCAGCACCCGTTCCGTGCCGGAACATCATCTCCTCGCCTTCGAAAAGGCGCACGCTGCCGGCATGGTTGTAGTCCAGGTTCCACGGTGAAAAATAAAGCACGAGCAGCTTTGGGGTCTTGTGTGTTTCTAAGTAGCGCCTCAGCGGAATGTCCCGCGTGATCGGAAGACTGCCAATGGTATTCGGCAGGAGCAGCGCGGTGACGGGCAGCTCCTGGTCGATCAAACGTGGATCGACGCCGATGAAGGCGCTGGAGTCGCCAAAGATGACCACATCGGCGCTGCGTGGGCCTGGGGCATAGGAGAACTCCAGCATCGGGCCCCATTGGCTATCGCGCCAGTTGCTGTAGGCCTTGGATCGGACAAGGAAGAAGGCCGTAACGTACGCCACGACGGCTAGGAAGAAAAACCAGGAGAGGTATTGCCGAAAGGGAGCCGTACCGCGCGAGGTGATCTCCGGGTAAAGGGTGTGCTCCCACGGAGCACTTGGGGTCATGGTGGCTGGCGTAGAGATGGTGGCTCCTGTCGCATACCGCAACGTGCGCGGAGATCGCTGTCAGCTCAGTCCGATGGAACCGGAGCGTGCAGCCGTTAAAACTGGAAGTACAAGAAACTGCTCGGGTTTTCCATGCGGATTACCGTGTACAAGAATACCGCCCCGAGGACAATCGCCCAGGCAGCGGTGGGTCGCCAGAAAAGATGGATCAAGCCCGGCTCGGTGTCATGCTTTGTGACCGTGATGGCTGGCTTGAACTTGAGCAGAATCTGTTGCGTATTCGGAAAGCCCCAAACGATTACGTAGCCTGCAAGAAGCAGCGCCCAGCGGCCCAGGGAGGGACGGTACGGAGGAGACGGCGCGGCTGTCGTTTGTGCAATTGCCTGCACCACGGCGGCGGCCGGATGGTAGTGAAGACCCCCCATGCTGGCCACAAAGGAGAATGCCTGCCAGACATTCGCGGAACGGAAAAACACGTGCGCGACACAGACCGCGGCAAAGGTCAGCAAAGCGCTGCTTACGTAGTTGAGGCGCGCCCGGAGTTTGCTTGGCGGCAGCGGGTTGGGCCGCGTAATGCGGAAGGTACGCCATGCCTGGTTGATGGAAAGATAGCTTCCATGCAGCAGGCCGAAGATGAGGAACTGTACGCCGGCACCGTGCCAAATTCCTGCCAGAAACAGCGAAAACATCGTGGGCAGTGCGACCATGCTGGCAAAGCCTTCGGGCGTCGCCATCGCCTTACGCGAAACCTTTCTTCCCTTGGCAAGACGGCGCCGGTTGATCCAAAGAAACGTCGGGTTGTAGAGGTACGCATTGATATAGCGGGTCAGCGTCATGTGCCAACGCTGCCAAAAGTCGGTGATGCTCGCCGCCTTGTAGGGTGAACTGAAGTTGAGCGGGAAATCGATGGAGAACATGCGCGCTAAACCAAGCGCCATGTCGGAGTAGCCCGAGAAATCGAAGTACAACTGCAGTGCGTACGAAAGAACACCTGCCCATGCGGCGGGCGCGGAGAGCCGATGGATGGACTCAAAGGCTGCGTCGGCTCCGGGTGCAAAGTTGTCCGCCAGGATCACTTTCTTAAAGAGCCCCATCGCAAACCAGGAAAACCCCACAGCCATGTCGTCGGCGCGCAGCCCATACCTTTTACTCTGTTGGAACTGAGGCATGACCTCCGCGTGGTGCAGAATCGGGCCCGCGATGAGATGTGGAAAGAACGTAGCGAACAGAGCGTAGCTGGCCAGATCCTGTTGACGAACCGCCTCCTGTTGCAGGTCGATGAGGTAGGCGATCTGCGTGAAGGTGAAGAACGAGATCCCGAGGGGAAGAACGATGTCATGCCAATGATGGCTCCGGCCTGTGATGGCGGCCATGAAATTCAGCGTTGGAAAGAGGTACTTGTAGTAGCACAGCGCCGCAAGGTTCACGCCGATAGCAATGGCAAGCAGCACACCGCTGTTGATGCGGTTCGGGATTTGCCGACTGATGAGACTGCCCGAGAAGTAATTGAACAGAATGGAGCCGCACAACAGTAGCAGGTACTCAGGCCGCCAATAACCGTAGAAGACCAGCGACATCAGCGTCAGCCAGATGACGACGGCTTGACGATTCCAACGCGACGCAACCTGGTAGCCGAGCAATGTGACCGGTAGGAATACGCACAGGAACTCATAGGAGTTGAAAAGCATTCGGGCGATAGCCTCAAGGGCGGGCTATCGTCCAAACCCGCGATGTATTGCGTACAACTCTTAGTGTAACAAGACCGAAGCCTGTGTGGGCGCGGGTTCCGTCGACGCTCTTCCGGAGCTTACGGTAGGCTTGGCTTAAGGGAGCTTCCCACCCTGTACGCATTTCCCTGTTCTGCGGAGATCGAGTTTGGCGCAGGTAATTGCACATGACACAGAGCACCCGGGCGTTTCTCCCCTGGGTAGGCTGGACGTGCTGTGCATGGTCTCGGGTCTGCTGTTTTCTCTGCTGGTCAGCTATATCTTCTCGCACAAGCGGATCTTCTGGGAAGATGAGCTGCTTGGCTGGCTGCTGCTCAGGGATCCTTCGTGGCGGCACATGGTCGCCGCATGGCGAATGGGAGCCGATGGGGGCGGTTTCGGCTTCTACCTCCTGGGCCGGCTGTGGTTGAAGGTTTTTGGCCCTTCCGAGGTCTCGCTGCGGATGTACTCGGCAGCGGCGCTAGGCCTCGCCTTCGTTGTGCTCTGGGCTACTCTGCGGCGCTTCTACAGTCTGCGTGTCGTATTCTTTGCGCTTTTCAATACCTGGTTTTTCAGCACCTACATCGTTGTGCACATGGCGGAGGGGCGCTACTACGGCCTGATGGTGCTCAGCACCGCGCTGGTCACGTGGCTCGCCATGGGACCGACAAGAGCACCGGGCCGCATGGCGCTTTACCTCTATCCGCTCACGTTCCTCTTCCATGCATTGCTGACGACCAGTCACCAATTAGGAGTGGTGTTCAGCCTATTTCTGCTGGCGTGCACTGCCGTGCTCGACCTATTCGAAGGGCGCTTCCGGATCGGCCTGTACGCCTCGGGCGCGGCTGCCTGGCTGCTACTCCTGCCCGAGCGCGAGGCCATCGCGGCGACGGCACGAGTGGGCAAACCGCACTTCTGGACCAAGGCGCCATCCATATCGAACTTCGTTGGCGCGTACAGCGGGTTCAGCGCGGAAGTCGCGATCGTCATGATGATTTTGGCGATACTCACCGTTCTTACACTCAGGCGGAACGCGCGTGCCGGTCGCGGATCGGCGCGCGACGTGCTGGCTTCTGCCTTCCGGGCTCGAAGACCCGTGTGGGTCGTCGCTGCGGCGTTTTTTGTCATCCCCGTGGCATATTTGGTCGAGGGCAAATTCGGTACCTGGTTGTTTGTGAACCGTTATCTCCTGCCCGTCAGCATCGGCCAGGTCCTTCTCACGGCGGAGATGATCGAGCTGATCGATTGGCGGCACCTCATTCCTCGGCGCGTGCAGGAGAAACCGCGGGCCATGCCGGTTGCCGTAGCGTGCTTTTGCGTGGTGATGGTCCTCTGGGTTTTTGTGAGGTTGAAGAACTTCGTGATACCCCCTGACAACTACACCAACGCGCTCACCGCCATCCTGCCCAAAGGCGTTCCGGTGGTCTGCGAAGATGCGTGGACGTTTGCGGAGCTGATCGCCAGACAGCACAACTCCGGCGTGGAATACACCTACCTCCTGGATTGGCCGT
>CAXTGN010000016.1:0-24889 GCA_964243455.1 uncultured Acidobacteriaceae bacterium | reverse complement strand
GGCCGATGGTCTGGCTTACAACAAAGGCGATTGCCTCGGCTTCGGTCTCGCGTACGGTCTTGGTGGTGGCGGTCCTGCGCTCGGCTTTGTGGAGCATTTCGTGCGCAAGCTCGTGGACTAGGGTGCTGAACTCCTCGGCTGGTGCCTGGCCGGGAAGAATGGCAATCTTGCCGCCGTAGCTCATGCCAAGGGCGGGGGCGATGCTGTCCTTGAACTCAAGCTGGATGCCCTGCGAGATGGTGAAGTCGATGAGGCGTTCGCGGTACTCGCCTACCTCTCCCTTTACTCGTTCGGTGAACTGTGGAAGCTCTGCGCCTTCGGTCTGTGAAACGTCGAACACGTAGACCGCGCGAAAACCAACGAGTATAGGGGCGTTGACGGCGGCGGGGTCTTTGCTCTTGTTGGCCTCGGTATCTTTCTTCTTGCGGGTGCCGATCATCGGGGCGAGGATGCGGATGCCCTTCTGTCCCTTCATGACCTTGCGGCCAAGCTGGTTCCACGCATACAGCCCTGCAACGCGGGTGGCGTCGGGCTTCTGCCGTGCAATCTCCAGAATGTTCCCGAAGCTGTAGTTATGGAACCGGCCCATAGCGGTGAGGTAGGCGGTGAGGCCTTCGGAGTGTCCTGCCTCCAACTGCTCGATGAGAAGCTTGACGTTGGCGGCGATAACTTCCTTGGCGGTCTGCGCCTTGGGAGTGCTGGGCATGGTGGCGATGCTGCTGGTTTGGTTCGTGGTGGCGATGCTGCTCTGGTTGCTGGACTGGTTGCTGCTCATGGGGTGGTTTCCTCCGCTTTTGAATGGCTGTGCTGTGTTTGCTCACAAACACGCCTTGGCCCTGGCCCACGCCAGCGAGGGCGGCAAGTGCAAGGGGAGGATTCCTTTCCCGGAGTGCAACGGAGGGCGAGCGCAGCGAAGGTCTGCACAAGCGCAGCGCGGAAGATAAAGGTGCCCCTTGCGCGCGCCAGGAGCAGAGCTCCTCAGGAAGGTTTGGTTTCCTTGCTGGGCGCGCAGCGCAAGAGATAGCTTCTCGTTTTGTTCTTAGGGTCGGCGTTGCGGGCAGGAACAGGCCCGCAGAGGTGGGGTTCGGAGGATGCGAAGCAGCCGAAGAAGGGAGGAGACCCCCTCCCTTGAGTGAAAGCGTATAGCTCGGTTTGCTGGTGTTTGACCGATTTCTGGACTTACGACTACTAATCCCTCTGAGTGAGGGCTTGGATGTTGTCTTGGTTCTTAGATCGCTGGAGGGGGTGTTCTGTCCGCAGTGATGTCGGAGCTGGATGTCGAGTCTTCCTGTCGAGATCTGACGGTCGTTCCTGTAAGGAAAGGGGACCTAAGGAGCAAAGTGGAGAGGCAGGCTGTAAGTCGTGGACTCTGGAAGTCGATCTTTCCATTTGGAAGAATTGGATCGCGTCTTCCGTCCCCATCGCGACCGTGCGAACAGGGCAAAATAGAGATATGTCGCAGATTCTGAGTCACGAAGAACTGAACGTCTTGGGTGTTCTAGACGAAGCGTTTCCAGAAAAGCTTCACCTGCAGGAATTGGCACCTCGGACGGAGCTCGGACCGAACCCGGCGCAGCTGTTGCGCATTGTGGATGGTCTGCTTGTGCGCGGTTTGATCCAAGGAAAGCCCTTGCGAGGCTCCGAGGGTCTCGCGGACGCGGCCGACCTACGAATCACGGAAGCTGGAACGGCAGCCGTGGAGAAGTCGTCAGTTGAGAATGCGGCGGCAGTTTCTCGGGTGCCGGCGAGACCTATACAAGCGTCGATCCTGAACGTTCTGATCGCGTCCCCCTCGGACGTGGGTGTGGAGAGAGACGCTGTCGTGAGCGCGATTCACGAATGGAATGCAAGTCACTACTCGCAAACGGGCATCATGCTTCATCCGGTGCGATGGGAAACGCACTCGTATCCCTCAGCCGGAGACCGGCCGCAAGGTCTGCTAAACAAACAAATCGTGGAATCCGCTCATTTCCTCATCGCGATCTTCGGCAGTCGTTTGGGTACCCCGACCGGCGAAGCGGACTCGGGCACGATTGAAGAGATCGAACAGTTTCGCTCTACGAGCCGACATGTCGCGCTCTATTTCTCCAGCGCTCCGATTCCCCGCACCGCAGACAGAGCTCAGCTCGCAGCACTTGAGAGGTACCAAAGCGAGAGGCAGCGCGATAGCCTGTACTTCACCTATGAAAGCGCCGAGCATTTGCGACGCCTGGTCACGCAGCATCTGCCCAAGATCGTTGCCGAGGTGGAGGAAGTGATGCGGACTGGTTCGACCATGAGCACGGAAGGGTCTAACAAGAACTTTGCGAAGTCTGCGCCTCGAAAGAGAGGCGGGACGAGTGCTCGAGCGATGAGTATCGAGGACGTAGGCGACTTAAGCCCAAAGGAAATTGAGTTGTTATGGAATGCCGCGAAAGACCCGGACGACGACCTCTTACACTCGAACACTTTTGAGGGCGAGGGTATCCGGACGAACGGGAAGCATTTCCTCCTAGATGTGGACAAGCGAACTGCGGCCGAATGGCTGACTGCATTTCACCGTCTGGAAGATCGCGGCCTGATCGAGCCGCTGAGCGAGGAACAAAGCTTCTATAAAGTGACGGGCGAGGGCTATGCCGCCGCCGATGAGCTCGAAGACTTTGCTCATTGGGACACTTCCTGCGTCAATCTTCATGCCCATTACATGAACGCGGAGAGTGAAGCGGTAACGCTACCCTGCAAGAGAGTCGTCGCGGTTCCGGCGACCTTCTATGCAGACCAGGTTGGTGCGGACAGATCCGTGATGCGAAGCGTCCAGGAACGCCGGTCCTTACTCGTGGAGGGGGTTTCTTCCAAACCAGCAATTAACTGGACGCCGACTGATGTTGATTTCACGGATACTGCAAGTGGACGGAGTGAGAGGTTTCGAGTGGAAGGCATGACCTTCCTGCGACCAGGCACAATCAAGTTGCCGATCATAGGATAACGAGGTATGGAGAACGACCAGAGGGTCACGAACAAAGTGCTTTAGACTTCAGATCAGCCGCAAGATTGTCTCGGGCCGGGGCACCTCTTTGAGCACGAGAACGAGCGCCATCCACAACCTGCGAAGGTGGAGTGAGACATCAAGCGCTTCGCTGATGATGGACCGTCCTCGGTTCAAAATGCTTTCCAATGTATTCGTGGCGAGCGAAATCGCGACAGAACGTTGGCTGCCTCGGGCCATCACCATTTTCAAAGGTGGCACCTAGGTGTTGAGAGCAGCACGGACGGCTGAGGACAACGTTGTCGTCGGCTGTTGAATCAGGGCTCGTAGGTCATGTGTGGAGTTGTCTAACTCTCCTTTCGAGGCACCTGTGTCCGCATCGCCGAGTATGTCGGCGATTGATGCCGGCAAGCCAAATTCAACCAGTGCGGCGGCATAATCCGGCTCTGTCATATTGTGGTAAGTGATGTGCTTGCCAGTATGCAAAGAGACTTCGGCCGCCAACTCTGCGAGCGTGTACGGGTTGTCCCCACCGAGCTCATACACGCGATTCGCGTCACCATCGGAGGTGAGCACCCTTACGGCCGCCTTGGCATAATCGGCACGGGATGCCGCCGCAAAGCGTCCATCTCCGGCGGCACCGATGATTTTCCCGTGCTCGATCGCAGCTGCAAGTGTACCTGTTTGATTCTCCAGGTACCAACCGTTTCTTAGGAATACAAAGGGCATCCCGGAAGCCTTGATGAACTCCTCCGTCCTCTTGTGCTCTACTGCAAGCTTGAGGGTTGACGTGTTGGCGCGGAGAATACTGGTGTAGGCAAGCAGTTGGACGCCTGCGCGCTTTGCCGCGTCCACGACGGCCTTATGCTGGGCCAAGCGGCTTCCGACTTCGCTCGATGAGACGAGAAGGATTTTCTCGGCGCTGGCGAAAGCATTTGCAAGTGTCTCGGTCCGTGAATAATCAGCTTCCCTCACTTCCACGCCCAATGCAGCAAGGTCCTTCGCCTTTTCGAGGCTGCGAACTGCTGCTACGATCCTATTTGCAGGAACCTTCTCCAACAAACCCTGAACTACGAGTCGGCCAAAGTGGCCGGTTGCGCCAGTGACGACGATCATTGCATTCTCCTACCGATGCTGTTATTTCATGAATGTTCAACACTGCGTCCGTTGAACGAAGTGACACGTTCACTGAGCTATGCTTGCTTCCACGTCAAACGTGAGCTTGACATCATCGCCGATGACAACATCGCCCGACTTCAGAGTGCCGTTGTACACCAGGCCAAAGTCTTGACGATGGAGAGTGGTCTCGGCACTGAAGCCGCGATGCGCTTTTCCGTCAGTACCGATCTGGTCCTTGCTTGGTTCTTCCATGTGCAACGTCACCGGCTTTGTTACGCCGTGCATCGTGAGATCTCCGTAAACGTCGAAACCACTCTCCACCTTCTTAACGCTGGTGCTTTTGAAGATGGCGGTGGGGAATCTGGCAGCGTCAAAGAAATCCGGACTCTTGACGTGCGCATCACGCTGCGGAGTTCCGCTGTCAAGAGATGGAATGTCGATGATTGCTACGACAGAGGACTTGTCTGGGTTCCTCATGTCCAAAAGGATGGTCCCGCTCTTCACCGCGAAGCGCCCATGAACGTTCGATATGGCCATATGCTTGATGCTGAATTCCACCGTTGAATGAGCGGGATCGATCTCGTAGGTTGCACTTTGAGCTGACGCGCTGAAGCCGAACATCAGGGACGCGGCGAGGGCGAGGGTTTCGATTCGGAGTAACATTGGGATCTCCTTTGGACTGGGTTATGGGGCGTTGTGGGTCGAACGAGCAGTGTTCTACGACGAACTACGCTGCTGGCTTCACTTTGTAACCTGGTGCATCAGGCTCAATCGCCTCACCATCGTTAAGCGGTGTGGCGGAGGCAAGAGCCTTCGGATCGTTTCCGACGACAAGCGAGACAGTGATGCCCCATGGGTCGGAGAAAAGCGTCGGGTTGGCGAAATCAAGAGGTAGAAAGCCGGCGTCCTGCATACTGAGCACGGCTCGATGCACCTCCTGCGCTGATGGCAGGATGAGTTCCCAACGCAGAATGCGGGCGTCGTAAGCCGATGCTTGGGGGGTTCCAGCGGCCCAGGTGTTGAGCCCCACATGGTGGTGATACCCTCCGGCTGAAACGAACAGAACGCTGGGATTGCGCCAAGACACTTTGTCCATTCCAAGCCCGCCATGATAGAAGGCCGCTGCTGCCGGGATATCCCCAACGTAAAAATGCAGATGACCGAGGACTGTTCTTGTTGGTATGCCCTCCCAAGGTGCGCTCTCGTTCGCAAGTAAATCAGCGAGTAGAAGAGGACTGGTCGGCGTTGTGATCTCACCGCGATCTATGACCCAGAGAGCTCGGTCTCGGTCTGCGTAGACTTCAACACTTAACCCATCTGGATCGACGAGGTACAGCGCCTCACTTACACCATGGTCACTTGCGCCGAAACGGGTACCAAGGTCGTAAAGATGCCGTATGAAGCTGCTTAAAGACTCACGGTTGGGAAGGAGAAAGGCGGTATGGTACAGCCCCAAACGACTGCGAGGAGCGAGCGGTCCAACTCCGGCCAGTTCCTCCAATTCGAGCAGTACCTGACCGTCGGCAGTTCCAAGGGACGCCCCATCTGTGGATTGGGTTAACACGAAGAGCCCAATCGTCTCGGAATAGAAGTCAACGGAACGAGAAAGGTCCGAAACAGCGAGCCGAGCACGCCCTAGTGAAGTGCTGGCTGGCAGCCTGTATGCACTCGATTGAAGTCCCGGTCCAAGAGCGTCGCTGGACAATTCCATATTCATCATGAGGTAAACTCCGTGTACCAACACGCATATGAGTGTGGTAACACGTAGAACGATTCACGAAGCTCGGAAATTAGTGCCTGGATCGCGTCAGCAATGTTAGCAACACTTTCATCTCTTTGGAGGAAAGGCTTTGAAACCTTGTTAGATGAAGCTCTCTCATTGGCTTTTCCAGGTTGGTTACCAGCGTTGTCCCATTCGAAGTTAGGGTGGTAGACCACTGGCGGCGGTCCTGCTGACTGCGCTCGCGCTGGATGTGGCCGGCTGATTCCATCCGGTCCAGCAATCTAGACATGTCTGGAGTTGAAGTAACCATGCGTTCAGCGATCTCGTTTCTGCCGAGTCCTTCGGCTCCGGCACCCAGCAAAATGCGAAGCACGTTGTACTGAGGTTGCGTCGTGCCATGTGCGCGGAGCAATTGATCGGTTGCGTGAGAAAGCTCAGAAGCGGTCCTAAGCACGCTCAGATATAGCTCCTCTTGAAGAGAGGAGAAGGGGCGGGTTTGTTTAAGCACATCTAAGAGAGCCGATTGGGTGCGCACCGTCATGATCCTATTCTCTTCCACTAGGGCGGCTGCACGCTCCTCCGAGAATGATCGTTGAAGGGCGGCAACTCGTCGCGGTGAACTGAAGCCGGGCAGTGCCCTACCAAGTGTTAAGTGACATTCTTGATATCGTCTAGGCTGTCACTTCAACGTATCTTTAAGGTGTGTCCCTCCGACCGAAATTCGCGCCGCGGTTCGTTGAACCGATGCAGTGCCTGTTTGTTTCGAACCTGCAGGAAGGCGCCGACTGAATGTACGAGGTCAAGCTAGACGGCTATCGAGCGCAGGCGATCCAGACTGTTTCGGGTCTGAGATTACTGTTGCGAAACGGGAAGGACCTGGCTGATCGCTTTCCGGAAAATGTCGCCACTCTTTCACACGCAGTTCCGAACGATTCGATTGTGGATGGGGATTTAGTCGCGTTGGATGCTGAGGGTCGCCCCAGCTTCAACCTCATCCAAAACTCGAAATTCGAGGGCACGAGGGTCGTCTTCTTCGCATTTGATCTACTGGCGCTTAAAGGTTTCGACCTTCGGAAGGAGCCGCTGCGCGAGCGCCGCCGTCTGCTTGCCGAGAACCTGCCGATTTCTGAACGGTTGCAGCTATCAGAGCAGTTCAGCATTCCTGCCGAAAAGATGCTCGCGGTCGTCCGAGAGCACGGCTTAGAGGGAGTGGTAGCGAAACGCCTGAGCAGCTCGTACGAGGAAGGTCTACGTACGGGCGCCTGGGTCAAACTTCGTGTCGACCTGTCGCAAGAATTCGTGATCGCTGGTTACACATCGGGGACTCATGGCTTCGACGCCGTTGTCATTGGTTTCTACCGCGGCGAAGATCTTCACTTCTGCGCGAAGGTGAGGGCGGGCTTTGTGCCAGCTAGCCGACGCTTGCTCCGCTGGAGACGGACGAGTGTCCGTTCGTCAACCTACCGGAGGCGAGTGCCGGCCGCTGGGGACAGGGGCTGACGAAGGCCAAAATGGCAGAATGCACCTGGCTGGAACCTGAGACCGTGGGGCAGTTCAAGTTTCTGGAGTGGACTCCAGCGGATCATCTCAGGCATGTGAGATACGCAGGTCTGCGGACCGACAAAGAAGCCCGGGCGGTGGTGAAAGAGGGTGAAGCCGCCGCGCCACCGCGGAGAGGGCCGCAAAGCGAACGAGAGTCGTTGCCTCGTTCTGGGAAACGCGGGCCCGATTTGTGAGCAGGTGAAAGGCAGCGAGGTATTTGTGCTGTTGGTTGGCGAGCAGATTGAGAGATCGCTGCGGGGCGAGGTCGAGTGATCGCGTCGCCTCAAGTCATTCGACAGCATCTCGAGTGTGCTCGCACGCGAACCTTGCCTTGCTTTTTCCGAGCAAGTTGGGAATGATTCAAAGAGGCGGGAACGCACCGCCTTGGGGTGTGGAAACCCCACAAAGCTAAGGTGCGCTCAACGGCGCACCCGATTATGTCCCTTGACCTTCGTGTCGGGGAGCCTGTGACGTATGTCCAGGCCCCGCGGCTAAAGGTTACAGGACCGTGCTTTGTCGGTTTCCAACTCCCCGACTTCAGGTTAAGGGCTGTTTGCGGGGGCGTACCGCAAACACTTTCCCAAGACATCGGGGGCTTATGGTGGATGACTCTGCTTCGAAGGCGCAGCAGGATGCGTATATGCGGTCTCTTGTGCTCGACATTCTGCGATCGCTCATCGATGATCGTGAGGTGATGCTCGTCGAGGTTACGTCTTCGGAAGCGTTCTCCACGCTGAGTGTACGAGCTTCAAACGCCGCGATCTCCAAATTTATTGGATCAAAAGGACAAATGGCGAGGGCTGTCCGGACTCTGTTGGCTGGGTCTTCTGCAAAGCTCGGAAGGCGATACGCTATCGACTTCGTCGAGGAATAGCCGCGTATGCCTTCAGCTCAAACGGTGGCAAAGCACGTAAGGGATGAATTTTCACAAGGTTAGGAACGCTTCGGGACTTGCTGTGCCCCACTCTCGATCAAGTGCTGCGACTGCTTGAAGTCTAATAGATACACCGGATGGCCTTGCTCCCGCGATTTTCAGCAGATGACCGTGTGCTCGCTGAGCGTACCAGCGGTCTGCATGGAATTAGGCAAGATGCATTCCAGATGACAGGTGCGCGACGAGCTGGATCTCTACCAACCCATTTGTAGCCAAGGCCGTTGTTCCGATCGCGGTCCACCCGGGGTAGGGTTGTCGAAGGAACTCATCTTTGATCGAAGCGAAAGCCTCGAGATGTTCCGTCTTGCTGCCGGTGTATTGAGCACTATCCCAAACGTGGAAGCTGTTCATCATGGCTACGTCGGTGAAAGTTGCACCGGCCGCATGAAGCGTGGCTTCCAGCTTGTGGAAGCCGCGGCGGATCTGATCTTTGAATGCAGCGGTGTCGTTGTGCTCGTCTTGTAAGCGCTCGACTATGACTCCGGACACATAAAGCACGTTGCCGATCCGACGAGCGGGGGCATAGTGGAGAGTGTCGTAGTCCAATTCCTTGTCTGCCGGTGTCGCTACGACAACTTCGCCGCCAGAGGAAGGGATGATTAAGGCTGAGAGAGCTGGCGGGGTCGTCTCCATATGTGCGCCGTCAGCTGTCTTTTGTGAGTGGAAAGGCCTACTCGGCATAGGGCGCATTCTGTAGCCTGTCAGCGGACGAAGGAGCTTTGTAGTCGGCCACATAGCGTTCACCGAAGTCGCGAACGAAGTTGTCATACGTGGTCTGCGGCTTGGACCGAACGATCGCGCACATATCGTTCTTGAATCCCTCCTTGATCGCGAGTCTGGGATAAGCCGCGGTGATCGCGGCGATCTGTTGGGCTGGGATCTTGTCTAGGCCGAAGCCTACAATGTCGCAGCCGATTCCGGCGGCGCATATGGCGACCTCGGGCTGTTTGTGCGAGGCAATCGAGGCAGTCGTGTGGAGCGCGATGGCATCCCAGACAAGCTGCTGATCCTGAGCGTTAATACCTCTTCCCTGGAGAAAGCTACGAGCCGCGTTGGCGCCGTCGACTTCGAAGCGGTTGGCGGCTTCGTATTTCTTGGTTAAGCCCAAGTCGTGGAGGATTACGGCTACAGCGAGCACCTCCAGGTTGGGCTTCACCTCGGCTTTCGAGGCGATCATCGTAGCGATCAGCCAGGAGCGCATGACGTGGTTGAAGAGATATGGCGAGTTCAGAGTTTGAGCAAGATCGATGGCATCCTTGACGAGTGGTGAATCAACAACTTCGATACCGGCTAAACGCATGGTGCTTGCTCCTTGTCGTGCAGGTTGAGTGATTGCGCCCGAACTGGCGAACAGTCTGGTTGAGAAGATCGGGAGGGCCGCAGCTGTTGAGGCAAGCTGCAAAAACGTGCGCCGAGTAGTGGAAGAATTTGTTTGCATCAGGCGTTCCTCAGAAATCATGTTGACAACGGAGCGAGGTGAGATGAAGCAGCGGCTCGCGAAGCGACTATTCGGTAGGCTGGCATATGCTCGCAAAGCCGAGCTGCTGTATTGGTAAAGATCGCGTGAGGCGCAGTGTCAGGACGACCAGCGTCGAAGGGGGGCTGTGGTGCGTACTCAAGTGAAAGTTGGATATCCTGCGCGACGTTTTCACTTGCCAATTCGGCAATGAGGGTAAGAGCGAAGTCCATTCCCGCGGTTATTCCGCCGCCCGTAATGATGTTGCCGTCACGTACCACGCGAGAGGGATCGGCGATTGCCCCGAAAACCGAAAGAAGATCTCGCCAGGCCCAGTGGCAGGCTGCTCGTCGACCTTGAAGCAGGCCAGCGGCTCCGAGTAGGAGGGAACCGGTACAGACGGAAGTAACATATCGAGCCGAGGTCGCGAGTCTCTGTATTTGCTGCAGGTACTCCACGTTTTCCATCATTTCAACGCACCCAACTCCGCCCGGAACGCAAAGAACATCGCAAGTGGATAAGCTCGCGAGGTCAGTCAGTCCACTGAAGTGAAGACCATTCGCCGACACTGGCGTCCCTCCAAGTGAAGCGACCGTCACCTCGGAGTCTGGAAGTCGCGAGAAGAACTGGTGCGGCCCCGTGAAATCGAGCTGTGTCACTCCTGGATAAACAGGAAATACGAATTTCACCGATTGCTCCACGCTGCGCACCTCTTGCACCTTAACCACAGTAGGCCGATGATAGGATGACGTAAAGGACGTTGTTCCCTCAAAAACCGCCATGATAAAAGCAGTTGGTTTTCTCGTCTATCCCGGTTACCAGTTGCTCGATTTCTCTGGCCCTATGTGCGCTTTCGAGATGGCGGGACGTTTCAGCGGGGATCTGCAGTACAAGATTCATGTTGTTTCCGTGCAGGGGGGGCCAATCAGCAGTAGCCTCGGTCTCTATGTCGAGACGTCCAAATTAGGTCGGCTCTCCTATGACACGCTCATCATTGCGGGAGGGAGCCGATGGGTGATGAAGCTCTCAGATGTCGCCGCAATCCAGCGTAAATCGGCGAGAGTGCGACGGGTCGCGAGCGTATGCACCGGGGCGTTTGTGCTTGCTGAGTGCGGGCTCCTCGACGGACGAAGAGCCACAACACATTGGCGAATGTCGGCCGACTTGCAGCGCGAATACCCAGCTGTTCGTGTAGACAGCGACTCGATCTTCATCCGAGATGGCCACATGTGGACTTCAGCGGGCATCACATCCGGCATCGATTTAGCTCTCGCGCTAATCGAGGAGGATTGTGGTGCCCCGGTCGCGGTCGCAGTGTCACAAGAGCTAGTCGTGTATTACCGAAGGCCGGGCGGCCAATCGCAATTTTCTGCCATGTCTGAGATCGCCGCTGAATCGGATCGGATCCGGTCGGCGTTGAGCTACGCTCGCGAACACCTTACAGAATCGCTATCGATCGAAAGGCTGGCCGAGGTTGCCTGCTTGAGTCCTCGGCAGTTCGGCCGGGCTTTCAAAGCAGAGACTGGAGAGACCCCAGCAAAGGCGATTGAACGGCTAAGGGCAGAGGTCGCACGAGAGCGGATAGAGAACGACACGGAAGCAGTGGAGAGCATCGCGGCCGCCGTCGGCTTCTCCGATCCCGAAAGGATGAGGCGCGCCTTCTTGCGCCTTTATGGAGAGCCTCCACAAGGGCTGCGACGCAAGGCGCGTCGCTGAATTCCTCTTCCTCCTTTGAAGATAGGCGATCCCTCCAACTACCAGCGGTGCCCGGCGCCAGTCTGTTGGGTAGCTTTCTGTTCTGACCGTTTACGAGGGATAAACGTCGTTTACGGCAGAGTTCCTGGGATGCAGAATAGAAGGTCAGCCTCTGGGAAACTGCTGTTTTTAGCAGAGTCGATCTGGCTCAAAGGACACGTAATGGACGTTGTCGGACGTTTGTAAGCTATTCAACATTAAGCGCTTTACAGGTGTATTCACTTGAGCTGACCCTGGGGCCCCATGACACTACTCTCAACTCTGTTGGAACGGAACCTGCTGTCCATCTCTAACGAGCGCGACGCAAAAAAGCGCAAAGCGGCTTTGAAAGAGCTCTGGGCTGCAGACGGCGTGTTGTGGAGCGCAGAAGGTACCTACGTGGGACATCGTGCGATTGAGCAAGCGGCTGCAGGCTTACTGCGGAGATATCCGGAGTACGACTTCACTCCTCTCGGAGAGATCGACGAGATCCCCGAGGCGGCGCGAATGCGCTGGTCTTTCGGCGCAGCCGGTAGTCCCCCGGCCATAACAGGTATGGATGTCGTCATGGCGGCGGATGGACGCATCGTTGCGATGTACAGATTTCTTGATGGCGCAGGTTTGTGACAGTTAGCAAGGACCTCATGCCGTGATCGCGGAGGCGTCTATGTGGATAACCATGATATTCGTCGGATCCGCCAAGTCCCATTCTCCTCGCTGAGACGGAATCGTCTACCCCTGCTCAGGATTTTTAGCTCAGATGCTGGGAAGACCTTTCGGATAGCGGAGGAGGGCATCTTCATTTCCCACGGTAATGCGACAGGAACGTCTGCGTGAAAGAGACGTTTAAAACTGATTGCTTCAAATTTTGAGTGTTCCCCACCAGCCCTTACGAGGTCCGTTTCGAGTTCATCAAGCAAATCGAGCAGGCCGGCGCGAACTTGTCCCACAGTCATGTTTTCTAAGAGATGAAGGGGGAGGATCACTGGCTGCATTTGCTCCTCTTCATAAAACGCATCGAAGGTAGCGAGATGTGGCTCGGAGCTGCGCAGAAATACCGTGAGCCCTTGAATCGAGACAAAGTTCTCGTATCCGTTTTGAAACCATCCGAAATCAGAATGCCAGCGCTCGTTCTGATACCGCGAGGCTAAGAGATTCCAGGCAGCCTTGAAATCCTTCTCCCCGATGTTGTCGTAGAACTGATACACAATTGCTTCGGCCTGCGGACTCGCTTTCATCGGTCTACACTCCACTCGCCAGAGTTCGACATTACCAGTTCTCCAACTCAGGCGCACTCCCCAGCTTTTCCCGTTGAAATCAAAGCCTGGCCACTTTCTTGCGAGAACCTGGAGCACTTGGAAGGACGAATGTAGGCGCGCCTTCTTCCCCGCGCCTTGGCACTTCGTCATCCGCCTGCACCATTTCTGCTCGTATGCTCTAAGCGCCGCAGCGTAAAGGGCCGTTCCAGAATGGTCTGCACCAGGTTGATTGAGCTTCTCGCTGACGGCCGCGAGTGCAACGCTGGCCTTTCGGGCATGCCTGCCTGGCCCCATTTGCAACGACGCAACGAACTGCGTGGCGATTTGACCAATACTCGGGCCCATACAAACATTTATATGCCACCACACCTAACTCTTTGTGCACTTTGAGGTTGCGCCGCGGGTGCAGCGGGAAAGTGGGCGAATGACGCGGATAGCAGCGATCTTAAAGGGACGGGCCGTAGGCGGTTTAGGCGGCTTGATCGACAGCAATCGAGGAGGGCAACATGCTGAGCCCCGACATCGGCATCCCCGTTTCTACTTCAATAGCGCAATCACCCTCTCTGTCTGAAACTTCCCTGGGATCTACAATTGGCGCGGCTCGAGAGGATTCGCGGCTCAACGTGGCGTCGGAAGCATCGTTACGAGAGCAACTTAAACAGCTAAAACTCCATGAGCGTTACGGCCTCCTGGCAGCTTTCGTGACGATCATCGTGATGGTGATCGGCATCGGTGTGCCAGTGTTCCTGCACTTTCTCGAGGTACAGGAGAAAGCTCGCCAGCACGAACAGGAGCGAATCGAGCTTGAAGCAGATACCAAGAAGCAGCGCGCATTCGTTGCGGAGGATTCTGCCCCAGAGCTGTTCTTGCGAGATATAAGAGCCGACGGAGGATCGGGTGAATACACTCGTTTCAACTACTTCTTCGGGAACAACGGCAAGACCACGGCGACCGCGATCATCATGGGTGCACAAACTCTCGCTCTGCCTCGGCCGTTCGGGGCGAGCAATGATGAATATGACGCCTACGCGAAGAAGCAGCTCGAATCCATGACTCTTGTCACCTGGCCGTATCCGGAGTTGCTCGCCGATCACGGCCATACCGGATACCTCGATGACGACAGAAGGCTTACGCGCAAAGACTACCAATCCATGTTGCACGACAACTTGCGTGTATATGCTTTTGGAAATCTCAGGTATCCCGCAGCAGGGCAGGAAGAGAGATTGTTCAGGTTTTGCGTCTATGCCTACGCGGATACGCATCCCCATCGGGTTGGGCGTATGGCGATAGGGAATTGCCCCTTCGAAATTCAGCCGAGAGCGGCGACTCAGAACACACCCCCGGCCTTCAAACGGTCAGAGCGGTAGGCTAACGCTCCACAGCCATTCAAAGGATGAGTAAGGAGCGGTTTCATCCCTCGCGAAGCGAGCTCGAGGCAGTGCGAGGACCCACGAGTGCCCTGGTCCTCAGCGATCCGGAAAGCGTCGCGCTTCGTACGAGAGCGGCTTCGCTTGTACGTCAGAGCAACGGAGGTCTAAAGATCTCCCCATTGATCTTCTGAGGACATCTGCGAGTTCAGCGACGGACGCTTTCTTATAGCCGGGACTAGTACATGCTCGGTTGACCTGTGAACTAGTTCTACATAGATGACAAGCGCGTTAATGAGATGGTCCGCCGATTGCTTCCCCTGCCGTGGCAGAGGCTCTCCCACGAAGTCTGCATAGGACAGCAAGGACGAAAACATATTCACAACAGCGTGTCCGCAGCCTGAACCTGAGAATGGTCCTTCAACGACCGTCGCGTTATAAGGACAGACACGCGAGCATCTCATCCTGGCCAGGAGAGACGTTCTCCAACCAGAGGCCAAATACATTCGCGCAGACTTGTCTTCTCGCCCAAACTTCCCCTTGTAGTCGCGCTGCGGACCATACATTGTGAGGACCTATCATGCACGGATGTCGTAGTTGGCGATCAGTCAGACCCGCCGAATTGCAGAGCAGGCACAACGGGGTTAAGACAATTCAGTCCTAATGCTCAACACTGCTCGTGTTGGCGATTGTGATGCCAATCTGAACCGACCAGCCAAGGGCATGAAAATCTGGCGGCAATGAACCGTGCTGTGCCGTGGTCTTGAATTGCAGGAACGCCGTGAGTGGCACGATGAGGCTTGTACGAACGTAGGGCTGTCTTCCGGTCGTCAGCACTTCCATGGGATTGCCGATTAGACCAGGTTGACCATAATCGGAGAACGGCTCAGGGTTTTTCAGCCACCTGTTTCTGTAGCTGTAGTCGATGGTCATCGGCTTGTCACCGAATAGGGCATGGGTGAACTGGTATGGAAACCGCAGACTGGCATCCGCGCCAGCGATGAAGCGCACCTGCCCGAATGTTTCGTCCGTTCTGTGCATTGCGACGTGCTGAACGGATTCGATAGCCGCCACTGGCAGGAACGAGACTGATGAGGGCTGTTTTCTGAGATTCAGAACGACCGGCAGCTTGAACGTGACGCTTTGAAGGGTGTTCGTGTCATGCGGAGTTGTCGGAGCTTCCTCTATACCTGTTGCAAGTTGAAGCCGAGCTGGTCTAAAGAATGGAGTGCGTCGGTAGTCTTGGTCGTCGAGGTGTTCGGCTCTTGGGATTGGGATGTCGTAGATGACGCCCGTGGAGAGAGCATCGATATTTGCCTTTTGCGTTGCGCTCTTTCCGAATAATAGATAACCACCAAGCCAGCCGACTCCCACTCTTGTCGTGGATGCGCCATTGACGTCGTAGGCGTACGTCAACGAACCGACGTTACCTACAACCGGTGTGTATGAGAGCGATGCGTAGCCAACGGACGGTCCCGTGATGCGGTTGTAGAACCACGCTGAGTGATAGTAGCTACGAACGAGTAGCGGCGCGGTGTGGAGATCACACAATTGTATGTTGGGGGCAATCGCCACTACTCCGGGCTTTGGCGTCGACCCGTTGAAGCAATCCGACGCCGCTAAAGTAGCTGCGGGCTTCTTGTGCAACGGGTCGACGCCGAATCCGCGGTTCGGCTGGCCGGGTATATCGGGTGGGTTGTAATCGTATCCGCTTATTTCCGCCCACACCACGGTTGTGGGTATAGCGAGGTATAGCGTTGTCTGTCCTTCAACGAGAACGCATGCTCCTCCGCCCGTGTCGCTTGGACCATAGATGACAGTGTTTGCAGCTTCCTTTACTTGCGCGACGATGTACCAGTCATAATCTTGGCAAAACGAACTGGTTCTAATTTTGAGGAGTGTGCCTGTCAACAACGCCTTTGAACTTTGAATGGAGGCGATATCTTTTGTGTCAGCAGAGTTAGATGGGAGACCCCCGATGCTGTCGTTCTCGCCTCTGTCGAAGTACAGACAGTCATCCTTGTTCTCGCATTCGACGGTATGAAACTCTGGCGACCTGTTCGGTCTTGCTTGGGATGACGAACGCCCTACGAAGAAGAAAATGCACAGCGACAGCATCACGACAGCTTTCAACGTGACCTCCCGGTAACTTCTCAGTGAATATCGGGGCAGATTGCTGCGAATGCTGGCATGTTACACCGTCTTTGGCGAAGTGCAAATCCATTTATTCGAATGAGATCGGGCACGCCTATCGTTTACCCCGAGCGGGAGCTCTGCTTTCGTGAGTGCACGCACACATAATGGGTGAACAGTGCGAATGTTGAATATCATCGACGAGTCACGCGGGGGGCGCCTATCGATCCGCGGGGAACGGCGCTAGTCGCGATTCGAAGTGATCGGGGCTCTACCGAGCTCATGCAATCGTGAAGAAGACCGAGACTGACGAAAGTTGCCTTAAGGCGTGTTGCTTCGCCTACCCGCTCCGTAGCGCAGGCCGTCCATCAACAGGGCGACCAATTTCCGCGCATAGGCGGGCTCTTCCTTGTGAGAACCCTGACAAAGGGTTGCGACGGCTCGGAGCAGGTCACCAGTTTCGACATCCGGGCGTACGACTCTCGCTGCAACTGCTGCACCCAGCAATGCTCTCGCTGCTGGTAGCAGTCGCTCGTTGAAATATCCCGGCAGAGCACTGTAGGCAGGATCGCCTGAATGCAGCGCGGCTGCCAGCCCTCGCTTCTTCGCAATCAAATCCACATAGCGTTGCATCCAGCGACCCAGTGCCTCGCCGGGCTCATACTTGCTCGCGAGGACAGGGGCCGCACCTGCGCAAGCATCCATCTGAGTACGGAATACGGCCACGATCAGATCCGATCGTTTCGGGAAGTGGCGGTACACCGTGCCCAGGCCGACGCCCGCCCTTTCTGCGATCGTACGAACCGGCGCTCCATACGACACAACTGGCTCGCCGCGCTTCTTCTTGCCTGTCGGGAAGAAGCCTTCTACACCTCACCCGTCGGCGCGTCTTCGCTACCGAACAGTCGGCTTAGCTGAAGTGGTCTATAGACGCAGAGCCGTGTGAATGGCCGGAACGCTGCAAAGCATGGAACGATAAGACCGTTCCCACCCTTCACACCCCTCCTTGCAACACGCCGATGCTGCCGGCGTCTCCCACGTTCCGCCCGCTCTCGACGGCGAAGGTCATATCTGTAAGAGTAGAAAGCATGAGAGGCTGGGGCTAAATCGGCGGTGCGCCGGTCGTTTGAGCGTTCCATGCAGCTCTCTCCCGCTGAGCCGGGCCCTTGTCTCCAAGAATCAACTCACTTCCGTTCAAGAGCAGGTTTGGAGAGTTGGGAGCGCAGATGTAGACGCCTGGGCTGTTGAGCGTTCCGACGTTGCACCAAGCAGCGGAACCGCCGTTGGAGTAGCGAACGGGTTGGCCATACTTCGTCAGAACCGCTCGCACGAAGCGATCTCGGTCGGCTGCGGTAGGAGCGATGACTGTATAGAGAACGCTGGTGAGCTGTTCGGGCCGTTGTGGATCGTAGGGATAGCTCTCAGTGAAGGTCACGAGCACTCTGAACTGTGGTCCATTCGCGGAGAAAGCTTGGGTGTATCGGGCCTTCGGCGTGAACTGCGGCTGTCCTGGCTCCGGCGCGGACTTGGAAACCTGGGGCACTCGGCTGCTGATCGCGGCAGATGCTTCTTTTGCCGTCATGCCGAGTTTGAGGCCGACGATGTCGAACGTGTAGGGGTCTGCCTGATCGGGAATGCTCCCGCCTGCTGCTGGGTTGCTGCCTGGGCGAACGGCTAAGGCAGGGGAGGCCGCGGTGGTCGTCAGTGGGGCGGTCGTCACGTCGAAAGCGACCTCCGTCTGGAACTGCAAAAGGGCTTCGGGCTTGAGGTCGATCTGCTTTCCGGGGGTCAATGCGCTGGCTCCAAGGCCGACGGCCCCGCCGCTGGCCGCTCCGATTCCTGCTCCGCGTCCACCTCCGGCGATAGCTCCAATCACAGCTCCAAGACCCGCTCCTCCGGCCGTTTTTGTAGCCGTGCCGGTACCGTTGCCTTTGTCCTTGCTGGAGAGCGGTTTAGTGACAATGGAAGCGTCCTGCAGTTGACCTGTTGGCGTAGGCAGTTTGAGACTGACGAGCTCGATGCTGAGTAGGGCGGCTCCGCTGAGACGCCCGGCTGCTTTGGCTTCGATCACCCTTCCGGTCACTGGCGTTCCGGTCGGAATCACGACGGCACCCGCATTGCTGACGTTGGCGGCGGTAGTGCCGGTGAACGAGTCTCCTGCTGCGGCGGTCTTGGTGTCGATTTCGCCGGTAAGCCGGATGGGGATGGTCGTTCCCTGGTGTACGGTCACAGTCTTTGGAACGACGGGAATGGGTGTGCTGGCTACGACGGGCGCGGGCGTTCTGTCGATCACGTTCAGAAGATCGTTGATGCTCTTGACGCCGCGCAGGTTTGTAATCCTGGCCTCGGCAAGGGTCTTCTCATCATTGGTGCGGACGTTGCCGTACAACTTGACAACGCCCGCGCTGACTGCGGATTGGATACTGGAGCCGTTGAATGCGGCATCGGCAAGGGCTTGTTGCACTTCAAGCTCGATGTCGTTGTCTGAGAGCCTGGGGGTTCGCTGGCTCTGTCCATAGCTCGAAGAAACCAGCAAGACGCTTAGGGCGGCGGTGAGTGTGGGGGAGCGTTTCATGCGACTGCTTTCTGGACTGCGGGGAGCCCGGTTGTGGTGCTTAGAGTCCGAGTCCGTATCCCTCGAAATCAATTTGAGGAAGGGACGGCTCCGGTGCGTTACTGAGAGCTGAATCAATGGAGAAAGCTTCCTCCGCGAGCTGCATGTCTGTGGCGATTCCTTGGGTCTGTTGCAAGGGGTTCGAGCCGTCCGACGTGTAGATTCCAATCTCGCGCGTATGAGGATAGAGCTTGGTCAAAGCTTCTTGCTGCCCTGCGAGTTGGCTGCTTTCGCCGGTCAAGATAAGCCGGTCGGCGGAGAGATGTTGGGCGCTTTCAACGGTGTAGCCATAGTCAATGTGGCGGGCCTTCTCCGGGTCCAACTCGACCGCTCTCCCGCTGTCTAGCCTGGCTGAAATGGAGTTGTCGTTGCCGACCCGCTCGACGGTGGCGAAGTCGCCTGACCCCACGCGGTTCTCACGGTCGGCGGTGGTGAAGCTGATGCGGTCTCCCTCGGCCAGCTCGCGGGTTTCCTCGCGGTAAACGGTGCTCTCGGCGGTCTGTCTTCTGAGCTGGGTGGGATTATAGGAAACCTGTTCGCCCTCGTGGGTCTCGACGGTAAGGATGTTCTTATTGCCGTCCACTGAAAGCACGGTGGCGGCGCTGTTGTTTGGAATCCCTTCAGCGGTCGGGCTGCCGGTTTTGTAGTGGATCTCGTCGCCGGGCTGGTAATTGGCTGCGAGCTTTTTGTTTGTGAAATCCTGCTCGACCAGGACGGGAACAGAGTGGCTTTCTTCCGCGATGCGTCCCTGCGCCTGGAGGTCCGCGCGGATGAGCTGCGTAAGCTCCTGCCGGTCGGCGGGATCGGGAGCGACGATCACCGTACGGTCGGGCCGGGCGGCATAGTCGAGCGCGACGGCGGCGAGACGGCTGTCCGGGTTTGCGTATTCGTAGACTCGGCCCTGCTCCTGCAAAATGTCTGTGGCCTTGCCGGGTTCGTTCGCTCGGAATGCCTGGACTGCTTCACGCGCTTGCTCGGTGGGGCTGGGCGGGCGAAAGTCCACGGCGGCGGTCTTGGTGATGTCGGTTGCCAGCCGTTCGCCCAAGGTCTCGGCGTTGTTTGTGTAAACGCGGGCGTCATCTGAGGCGCGGGAGATGGAGACGTAGGCAAGCCGGGTGTTGATGAGGCTCCGCGCTGAATCGGTGTCGATGTTGGCAATGACCCGGCCTGCCGTGAGCCCTTGGGAGCTGTGCGAGGTCACAGCATAACCGTGGTCGAACTGGCGGTATTCGTTGGGGTCGAAAGTGACGGTGCGCTCGTCTTTCCCGTCCATGCGTACCGCAATCTTCCCGTCCTCAAGGCTTGTAACGGTTCCTAGATCGCGGTTTGCGACTCCAAGTTTTCTGTCCGGGGCGGTGAACTGGATTCGGTCGGCGGTGGCGAACTCGCGCGTGGTTTCGGTGTAGACGTTGACACCACGCAGGCGGCGCGGGTCATAGGTCACGCTCGTTCCGTTATCCAAGTCCACGGTAAGGGTGTTCGCTCGTGGATCGACGGAGCGGACAGTAGCAAAGCTGTCCCTTTCGATCCCTTCGGCCTTGCTGCCGGTCGTGTATTGGACGATTTCACCGGGCCGATACTGCGCGGCCCACGTTCGATCCGCGCCGGTCATGTCCGAACGAAAAGAAAGCGTGGGGAACTCTCGTCCATCCTCCGCTAATGTCCCTTTTGCGAGCATCTCGCCTCGCACGGCCTCATTGATTTGCTGACGACTTTTGTTGTCGGGGGAGACGATGATGGTGTTCTCAGGAGCGGCGGCGTAGTCCTTTGCGATGGCCGCAATGCGGTCCCTGGCGTTCGGGATTTCTGTCACGCGGCCCTGCTCGGCCAGCAACGCGACGCCTTTCTCAGTCTCGCCGGTTGCAAGATGCTGGACTGCCTTTAGCAGCTCGGGGTCCTTCTGGCGCATGATCTTGTCGAGCTGGGCGGTCTGCATCCCGGCTTCCTGCATTTGCTGGAAGGGTCGGCCCGCATCGACGCCCTGGTGCTGGCGGGTGTCGCCAATGACGAGAACGCGGTCCTCGGGATTGAGCTTGTCGAGGAAGGAGCGCATCTGGCGGCTGCTGGCGAGGCTGGACTCGTCGAGCATGTAGAGATGCCGGTTGGCAGGATCGGCGCTGGGGTGGTTCTCCCCTCGGGCAAGAAAGCTCTGGAGCGTGGTCGCCTCGATCCCGGCCTCGCGGAGCTGGCCCGCCGCCTTGGAAGTTGGGGCGAAGCCCTCGACCTTGTACCCGCTCGACTCCGCGCCTTCGCGGATGGTCTGGAGGGTTGTTGTTTTCCCTGTTCCGGCCAAACCCTGTAGGCCGTGGATGCGGTCAGTGGAGTTTAGAACCTGCTCGATGGCGTTGCGCTGGGAGTCGTTTAGAAAGGTGCGCGTGTTGGCCTGTTCCCGCGCAAGGTCGGCGGAAAGAACCGGCGCGACGGTGTTCCGTCCGTCAAGAACATAAGCCACGTTTGCGCGCTCGGCGGCGATGGTTTCGGGCGTGGTGAACTTCCGGCCTGAGTCGTACTTATCGGCCTGGACGCTGCGAAAGCTCCCCACCTCCCGTCGCGCCTCGAACTCGGCCCGCACTTCGGAATAACTCGCCTCACCGAAGCTCCGGCGTAGCGCATCTCGCATGATGGAGCGTTCGTCGGCTACGGCCTCGCGCTCGAAAATGCGCTCCCTGGCGAAGGTCACGGCTTCTTTAGCCTGGGTGCTGGTTTGTTCCTTGCCCTCGGGTTGTCGCTCGTGCCGCTCGGCCCGTTGCTGCGCGGCGGCAACAACCTGCTGAGGCTGATTGCCGAAGTCTAAAGCTACGTCCCGGTGCGCTTCTAATACTTGGTCGGGAGTCAACACCTGCTTACGGTCGCGCGTGGAGTGGGCGGCATTCTCGGCGGCTTCGGGGCCGCTCCGTCCGTTCTTCTCCAGGTGTTCTTTGATCTGCTGGGAACGTGGGCTGGAAGCGTCAAGGTATTCCTGCGAGTAGCCTTTGATTTCGGGGGCGCCACTGCGCCCCGTTTCCAGCTCGTAGCCAAGTTTGGTGAGCCGGTTAGTAAGTTCCGACTGGTAAACCGCCGTTGCAAACTGCTGGCTCTCGAAAAGTCCTTGCGGCTGGATCGCGCGGGTAGACCCGTCTGCCCGCTCGGTCACGTTGAAGATAACGGCGTGGGTGTGGAGCTGAGGCGCGGCGTACCCGTCTACCGGGCGGGCCGTGTCATGCTCGAACTTCGCTGCGATGAACCTGCCTGTCGTCTCGGCTGGGTTGTTACCGCCGATCCGCGCTTGAGTGTACCTCTCCAGCTCGGAAAGCGCGGTCGTTACCGCGTCCCGGTGAGCCTCGCGGACTCGCTCGTCGCCGCCAACAAGGGCGGTGAGAGAGACAGACTTTGGAGCGGAGAACGTCGCATCCCACCCTGCCCGGTGTTCGACGGCCTTGGTTGTGGAGCCGTCCACGCCGCTCTCCTGGGCGGCGCGGTGTTTGACCATCTGCTCCTCTGTCTGAGGGTGCTGACCGTCTGCGAGTCGGGAGAACTCCAAGGGCGCAACCTCACCGGAGAGACCAAGGGAAGCGGCGAGCTTGCCCTGCCACTCGCCTTTCACCGTTTCACCCTGCTTGTAATAGTTCTGCGTCTCGGACGTGAACTCCAATTTGTGATAACTCTGCGCCTGACCGGAGCTGAGGGCTTTAGAAATGGTCAGCATGGCTATGGCCTCAGCTCAAGCGAGGGTGCGTCCAGCTCGATGTGCTCGACATGGTGTTTTGCCGCAAGAAGCCGTTGCACTAGCTCGGCCTCCTCTTGTTCGGTTGGCGTCGTCGTTGCAGGTTGCAGCTCGGCCTCATTCTTAGGCGCGGGCCGGTTCTTTTGGCCGGCGCGGGCCGGATTCTGTGCCGCGTCCTTCGGCCAGGGGATAGGCCCCGGTTTCTTTCCTTGGGACATTGCGGACGGGTTTGCATTGCCGGTCTGGGCCGGGCCTTTGGTCGCTGCTGTTGCTGCTGGCTGTTCGTTCGGCTCCTCCGCCTGGTCCTCTTCCATCGTCGGGGATGGCTGGGGGTCGCATGGCTCCAAGGTGTTGGGATTGAAACTCATACCCCCGTCTGCGTACTTGCGCGACTGGAATCCGACCGTGGCCGTAGGCAGGTCGATGTAGTCGAAGTCGAAGCGGGCGACGTTGTTCCCCAGCTTCAAATAGGCGTGGCGGTCGTCAAGGCCGGTAATCTCTGAACCCATCACAAGCGGCTCTATCTGCCGGTCGATGGTGAAGTTTTTCCCTGACCTGGACCCGTCAAACTTCGTCTCTTTCACGCGCTCAATCTCGACCTTGCCGATGGCTTCGGAGATCCATTCGGCAGCTTTCGGCTCGGCGGTCTTCATGTAAATTTTAGTCGCTGGCTGGGAAAGCATGACCTCGGCCAGATGCCCGTAAATGACCTCAAGCTGTGCCTTGCCCTGGAATCCCAGCACCAGAGGATTCTTGCTCTTCCGGTTCTCCGTGATGGCGGTGTGGAGCTGCGGGAGCTTCTGCAGGCTGGCCAGCTCGTCGATCACAAACCAAACGTGCCGCTGTCCTGGCTGGGGAGCCGAGAGGAGCCGCATCACCAGCAAATCGATCCAGAGGGAGTGCAAGGGCCGAAGCGTTTCACGCTCGGGCGGGCGGGACGTAATGAATATCCAGCCGCGCCGTTCTTTGGCCCACGTCCGGGCGTTCCACTCGGTTTTCGCCTGATGCTTCTCGGGCAGAAGCCGGAACGATTTCGCCACCAATCCAAGAGACGCAAGGACACCGCCGCGCTGCGGCCCGGCCTTGCGATCGATATAGAAACTCATTTCGGTTCCCTTCACCAGCTCCTCCAGCTTGTCCGCGTCGGCCATCCATTCGGCAAGCATTTTGGGCGTCGGACCACGCTTCAATATGTGCGCAAAAATCTGGGCAGGAGTCTGGTGAAAGAACTCGTCTTTGCCGTCGGTCGCGGGCGAGTAGAGGGATGCGGCGATAGCGTCGGCCTCGGCGTTCGATCCCATCTCCTGGGCCGGTCCCCAATACGGGCAACGCTCATCCAGCGGGTTGAGTACGATGTCGCCGCGCTTCTCATCGTAGAAACGCTGGATGTACTCGCAGGCCGGATCGTAGACGATGGCAGAGTCTCCACGGTCCCGAATCTGGCGAAGAATCTGCATGATGAGTTGGGTCTTCCCTACCCCGGTGTCACCCATGAGCTGGATGTGCTGCGCTTCCTTCCGCTCTGGAATCCGCATCATCTTTTTCAGCTCGGTTGTCTTGAAACCGATGCCCTGTCTAGGCTGTGGCACCATCCTTTTCGTCACGGTCGGTAGCAGCTTGCGGAGCATGGAAGCCTGGAACTTGCCCGCGAACATCCCACGCTCGACCTGGGGAAAGGCCACGCAGGGAGTCAGTCTTCGCAGGCGGGTCCAAGCCCATTGCCACACAGCAGACTCCTCGTGCTCGTCGTTGAAACCCTTCGGCGTGAGCATGTTTGGCCCGCGTAGAACTCGGCCGTATTTTTGCTGCCGGAAACGTTTCAGGTCTTTAGGAATTGCAAACCAAAGCATCCCCGCGAGACACACTGCGCCTAGAATCAGGCTCACCGCGAACAGGTCTAGGAGTCCCTGACTTCCGTAGACCGCAGCTTGAAGCCAGCGGTGCATCCCGGCATCCGGTAGCTCCGTCTCCGGTGCGCGATAGAACCATGAATAGCCCTGCGCTGCGGCCAGCTCTGAGATGCCGATGGGAACGGTTTTGCCGTTCGGGAGCGTGGTCTGTCCGTTCGTCAGATCGACGGGCAGGGCAAGCCTGGGCTTCACCTTCTGACCGGCCAGCATCACTAGCTCGTAGCTCTGGTGAGCCTTGAACTGGGTTCCGACTTCGGAGCGAACAAACTCCGTGATGTAGCTCTGTTGAAGCGGAGACATCTTGTAATTCAGCCGTTGCCACATAAGAAGGCACGTCAGTAAAAGCGCAGCCGCTATCGCACCGTAGCTCACAATGGGAGCGTGCGGCGGCCAGATGATCGTCTCTTTTCTTCCCCAATGCTGTGCCATC
>CAXTGN010000015.1:0-25198 GCA_964243455.1 uncultured Acidobacteriaceae bacterium | reverse complement strand
GGAACATACCTGTCCCATCAGGGTCAGCCTACCCAGGCATCCTTGCACCAACGCCGTTGGTCACTGCAACCTCTGTTCCACGGCCCCCACGCAGCCAAGTGTCAGGCCGGCTCGCTCACCTTGCCCGTTGGGGGCTCGACAGGGGCCAGCACATTGGCCTGGCTGCGCACCGCCCCGGCGATGGTGTCCAGCACCGTACGCACCCGCGGCACATGGCGGTTCTCCCGGTGCACGCCCAGCCAGATCTCGGCCGAGGGCACGGGTATTGGGGTCCTGATGCGGCGCAGCGCCGGCTCGGCGTCGGCGCGGAAGCGGGGCAGCAGCGCCAGGCCGCCGCCGTTGTAAACCGACCAGTGCTGCGTCTCGTAGCTGTCGGCGCGCAGCACCACCTGCGCCCGCCCGACCTGCGTGGACAACCAAGCCGCCTGCGCCGACAGCTCGCTCTGGTCCAGCAGGGTGATCAACTGGTGCCCGGGGCAGCCGTCGCCCAGGTCCGGCACGCCGCGGCGCGACAAGTAGGCGACGCAGCCGTACAGCCCGAAGGCGATGCTGCCCAGGCTGCGGACCACCAGGTCGTGGTGGTCGAACCGCCGCAGCCGCAGCACGATGTCGGCGTCGTGCGTCGCCAGCGGCTCGCCCTGCAGCTCCGGCAGCGCCTCGATCAGGATGCCATGGTGCGCCAGGTGCAGGGTGGCGAAGCTCGGGGCGAGCAGGTGGCTGGTCAGCATCTGCGAGCTGGCGACGCGCACCAGCCCCTCCAGCCGCACGTCGTGCCCGGCCACGGCGCGTTCGACCGACGCCGCCTCGGCCTCCACCCGCTCGACGTGGGTGCGGATGCTCTCGCCGGCCAGGGTCAGCGTGTAGCCGTCGGCGGTGCGCTGCAGCAGACGCACGCCCATGCCCTCCTGCAGGGAGGCCAGGCGGCGGCTGACGGTGGACTGGGTGACGTGCAACTGCCGGGCTGCGCCAGCCACGGTGCGGTGGCGAGCGACGGCCAGGAAGAATCGCAAGTCGTCCCAATCCAGCATTGCCGCTCCCCAACCGGCACGGTCGCCATTGTGCGTCGGTTGAGGTCCAACATTGCTTAACTCTGATCGAGTGGTAAGGAGGTAAAGGCTGTTTGATGATGAATTAACGTCCAACAGCGTACGTCCATACCTGGTGTACTTCGCTTGCGTCGGCGGCGAAGCGCGTTTCTCCGCTGTGCCGTTGCGTAAACGGTCCCACCAACAGGGCCAATGCAGGATTATGGTCTGGGCATGATGACGTACTCTTGGCCCCCCATGCGAACCGGCCGAGGCATGACGCTACAATCGGCGGGCAGGCAATGGTCGGGCGGGCTATGGTGATGGCTGTTCCGCCGGAGCCGGCGGGTGCCGCCAGTAGGCGGGCGACGCTGCGCTGCCGTACGGTGGCGGCGGGCGGGCTCAAGCTGCTGAACTACGTGCGCGCCCTGCCGCCCCTGCCGTTGGAGGAGCGGCTCGGCCCTCCAGAGGGGGTGCCGGCCGCGACGCCGTCCGAGACCCTGCTCGCGGCGCTCGGCTCCTGTCTCGGCGCGCATATCCATGCCAATGCGGCGTTGGGCAGCATCGCCGTGTACAGCCTGGAGGTGGTGGTCGAGGCAGACCTGACGGCAGGCGGCATGTGGCACCGGCCCGGCCAGCCGTCGCGCCCGGCCGGCATCGGGGTGATCCGGGTGGCTGTCCACCTGGAGGCTGATGCGCCGCGGGCGGCATTGCAGGCGCTCGTGGCGCACGCGCTGCTTTGGTCGCCGGTGGCCAACACGCTGTATGGTCCGGTGCACCTCGACGTGGACCTGGCCTAACCGGCGGGGCTCTTGTTGGGTTCCGGGGGGGTGAGAAGTCCGTCACGCAAGCCAAGTACCGCAGCCCTGGCCAGCACTGCCCACCATGAAGCCGGCCACGCCGTCACCGCCTTGGCGCGAGGCATACCGTTCAGCCGCATCAGCACCGTCCCCGACAAGAAAAGCG
Source organism: uncultured Acidobacteriaceae bacterium (assembly GCA_964243455.1). GTDB lineage: Bacteria > Acidobacteriota > Terriglobia > Terriglobales > Acidobacteriaceae > Granulicella. The sequence continues at coordinate 23,207 of CAXTGN010000015.1, read as the reverse complement.
CCGGGCACACCAAGCTGCTGTGCGCCGTGCAGAAGCTGGGGCCGATGCATCGCCGCGGCATCGTGGCGATGGCAGGCATGGAGGCGCAGCACCAGGCCGACCCTTGCGGCACCCACGGCCACCACGGCGCGAGTGACCGGAAGCTTGTGGCCAACTATGCCCTGCGGTGCATCGGCAACGCCGAGCAGGCGCAGTTGCTTGCCCATCTCTGGCGAGTGCAGGCCCGTGACTTCGTTAAGGCGCACTGGGACGCTATCCACCGCGTTGCGATAGCGTTGCTGGAGCAGCAGACGCTGAACACCGAGGAGGTGCGCCGGCTGGTGTTCACAATGCCTACCGCAGGCGACATGGCCGCGTGAGCCTGGATGATCTTGGGCCGACGCTGACGCCAGTAGAAGCTGCCGCGCTGCACTGCAGCAACGCCGAACATGCTTTTATGTGAACTCGGGACGAACACCTTGACCGCGCAGGTAATCAAGATCGGCTTTTGAGACCTCAAACATTTCGCTATAGTTTGGTTGCTTGTCGATTACCACCCAGTACCGTGTGACTTCTGGCTTGTCAGGCTGCATGATGTGAGCGCGCATTGTGTGACCATTATTATCTGCCAGCTCTTTCCGAATGGTCGTGACTCGCCCTGCTAGGTTGATTTCCTGATCCAGCCCAAATAATCCCGTTGACATGCTCATGGCTCCCTAAAACATAAAACTTCCGTTGCCGGCCACTCTCACGATGAAGGGCGTTCCTCCAACGGTGCCATTGTCCACTGTCAGGCGAGGAAAGGCGGCCAGTATGGGAACGCCGGTCAGCTCGCCCAAGGGCCTCCAATTCGCGTTCTGAAAATCCGGGTAACGTGGATTGGTGCAGAGGGCATACTCCCCTGGCTCTCCAAGCGATTGCCAAACGTAAACCGGTTCTTTGGTCTGGCCGACATGGATAGCAGGCATATCCTCTCCTTCATGTGCTTCTTCAGGGCACCAAGCCGAGGCTAACCGACTAGCGCCCGCAACACTATGCTGCACCGCAGCGGCGCCGAAGGCGTAGCTATGGAAAATTGACCTAGTCCTGGATGCGCGGGGCATCAAGCCGGCAATAATTTCAGCCCGAAAGGCACGCACGGATGCCGACTAGTCGCCGTGACAGCTTCACCGCCTCGCCGTCGCCAAGCTGTCCGCCACGCCCCGCAGTGCCATCATGTCCTCCGGGGCCATGATATGCCGCAGCGCCGGCCCGCTGTTGCGCAGGAAGGTCTGCAGCTTGTTGCCGTTCAGGGCAGCTTCCAAGCTCATAGCCGAGCCAGCGTTGCCCTTGAGGTCACGCAGGATGTACTCCGCCACCACCCGCCGCGTTCTGGACTACGCAGAGGCAGCTTATCCAGGGCGCCCCACCACCAATCGCTGACCGTTGCGCGGAGCACCTTCTGCGAGTATCGGGCTAACTCAGGTTTACCATGACCTATTGCCATGGTTGAATGTGACATAGGCAATCAACCGATGGTTGAACTCACGTGACTGTCTGGTACCGCCTAGCTTCGGCTACGCCCAGCCTGTCCAGGGTACGTTGACCAGCCCAGCCGCACCACCGCGGTTGCTGCTCATCGAACCTGACGAGGCCGTTGCCACAGCCTTGTCGCGAGGGCTGCGACGGCATGGGTGGGCGGTCCTGTCGGCATCCACCGCCGAGGCTGGCTTGCAGCTTCAGGCAGAGTGGGCGCCGCACGCCGTGCTGCTGGCCTCTAGCCTGCCCGACATGACTGTAGGTAAACTGGTTGCTCGCCTGGCCGAACGGGGCGGCTGCGGCATTCTCGTGCTGTCCGGCCATGAGCACGACCGCCTCAGGCATGTCGTCCTGGGACGGGGCGCGCACGACATCATGAGCAAGCCCATGCGCGCCAGCGACATCGCTGCGCGCCTACTGGTGGTGCAGCGCCGGCTTGGTCTGCCAGCACCCGTGCCGGATTAGGTGGTGCGACGCATCCTACCGAGCAGATGCTGCACTGCGTCCAGCAGGGAAGCGCGCTCGAACGGCTTGTGCAGCAGCGCCTGGTGCGGGCCAAGAGCGCACAGGTCGAGTCGGTTGTCCGTATCGCCTGACACGAACAGCACGGGGCGGCCTGGCGCCTTCTCGTCCCAACACGACGCAAGGGCCACGCCGTCGCGGGAGCCGGGCATGCGCACGTCAGTGATGAGCATGTCAAAGGGAACAGCGTCTTCGATCAATGCTGCTGCAGCGTCGCCGGACTCGGCTTCCACCACGTTGTGCCCGTCCTGGACCAGCGTGCGGCGCATCGAAGCCCGCACGTCATGGTTATCGTCAACCAGTAAGATGCGGACGTGCTCAGGGGCTGGATCGACGACGTTCATCCATACCCTCAAGATCACTGGGCACGGTAACGATAAGGGTGGTGCGTGGTCGCATGGCGCCGACGCAAAGCCCTTCACAAAACCGGGACGGCTAGCCGGGGAAAGAGCATGGGTTGGCATAGGTTCCCATCGCGCCCGCAGATCCACCAGGGGATGCTGGAACATTGCGCCTAGAAGGGTGCTAGTGTCGCATCGTTCGCCCCGGCCACACCATCCAACAAGCTCATGGCACTGCTCGGCGCCCTTGGCCTGTTCACGGCATCCCAGGGCGCAGCGGGGCACGCATGACCAGCAGCAAGCTTAGCTCGACAGAGCTATGAGCAAGATTTCACCCTGGCTATGGATGTCCTATCGGTTCTGGATCGTGTTCATCGTCACCATGACGCTGTTTGATCTGTCCAAAGATAGTTCGTATTTGGCCGAACTTTTCAAAGTGATAATCTTCGCCGGCCTGCCTGGCGCCATCTTCTGGGCGATCACGGGTCGCAAGCCTTGGGCTAAGTAATGGCTTCCTTTGCGGCGAATCATGACCAGCGCACGTGCCGAGGGTGGAGGAGGATACGCCCGCGCTCAGCGCTACCACCACCCGAGGCACCCCGGCGGAGAACCTATCCCTTCCCCTCTTTCCGTCTAAGAATGGACAGATTTGCTGTCCGATGGACGATTCGAAGCTGTGCTCTCGCGTCATGCCAAGCCTTGAAGCTGGCCGCGTCGGCCTGGCTTGCAAACATGTCGCGGTTCCCCTCATGCGTGAGGCACGGCTCTCCATAGGCAGCGACGAATGCCCGAACGATCTCGTCGAAGGTCCACGGTGGTCCGTGGCCCACATGGGCATCCCGGAGTAGGACCGGGATGGGCGTTGTTGCATGGATGACTCATAGCGTTATCAATGCTGCAGCATACGCGAGAAGCACGTTTTGGGCCCAAAATGCCCTAGATCGTTCCGAATTAGTCGATTATTTCCGAGTTGTTGCGAGCTCTTATCAACTGGAGCTCGCCTACGCCGAAGGTATCTTAGTGAAATCGCTCAGTAGCCTCTCCAGGTTCAGCTGGTGATCCGTGCAACAACGCCGCCGGAGCCGCCCAAGGAGGGCGAGGCATGACCTGTATCATTCTGTCTGCCGGAATCTTCCTCTGCCTCCTAAGCGGGACCGTGCTGCGCAAGGAATTTCGGCTGCGATCCACCTACGCGAGAACGATCCGAATCTCAGGTCTTCGCAACGTGCCGATGCTGCCCCTGCAAGTCGGGACGCTTGCAGGATGGGGCGCAATGTTCATTGTCGGATGCAGTTTGATAGCAAGGGGGCATGGTCAGGTAATCCATCCCGCTACTGGCAGAGTGTTTGCCAGGTGCGTAATGCCCTTCCGAAAGCTGACCAGCGGGTTCCGCTGCGAGTGGGGTGCCGAAACCTACGCCGTCTTCCGCACCATCGTCAGCACCGCAAAAGCCAACCGCGCTTCGATGCTCGACGTCCTCCGCTCGGACCCATCAGCCGCAAAGACCCTCGCCCACCGAAGGCGAGCAACTGCAGGACACATGGGGCACCCGAGCAGAATGGGAGGAAAAAGCTGGCCCAGCCAAGTGTCATCATATCCGCAGCAAACACCAACAAAACTCAACATAACTCTTTATTGAATGGCCATAACGGCAAATGAGCCAGGTAGTTCCGGACAGGCAAAACGACGCTTATAGCTACAAAGCCTGACGTGCCGGGGCAAAGCTCATACGAGGAGCCGCCCAGCCAAGCCTCAGGATGAAAGACGATCCAGGATGAACACGCCAGAGAGTGCAACGACCGCGCCGCAGCATGGCTTGCGCGTGCTGGTCATCGAGGACGACGAGCCCGTCGCCCGCGCCTTCGTGCGCGGGATCGAGCGGGCCGGCATGCAGGCGGCCTGCGCCGGCACAGGCGCGCTCGGCGTGACGCTGAAGGACAGCTTCAGGCCGCACGTCGTGCTGATGGACCTCACGCTGCCCGATATGAACGGCCTGGCCCTTATCAGCCGCTTCGCGGGGCAGGGAGACTGCGGGGTGGTCGTGACCTCCGGCAGCGGAGATGAAGCGGACCGGGTCGTCGGCCTCGAACTCGGCGCGGACGACTACATCGCCAATCCGACGAGCATGCGCGAGATGATCGCCCGCATCCACGCCGTGCACCGGCGCGTCAGCCTGCCCAAGCTGCCCAACCAGCAGGACGCCCCTGTTCCAGCGCTGAAAAGCCTCCAGGTCGGGTCCATCTGCATCGATGCGCGCCGACGCATGGCCCACACCCTGGACGGGCGCCGCCTGGCCCTGACCTCGGCCGAGTTCGTCGCGTTGGAACTGCTGGCCAGCGCGGCGGGAGCCGTCGTCACCCGGGACACGCTGTCCGAGGTGGCGCTGCGGCGGCCATGGCGTGCCAACGACCGGAACGTAGACCAGCTCGTCTTCAACCTCCGCCAGAAGCTACCCCCTGATGAGGACAGCGGCATGCTGATCCAAAGCGTCCGGGGATTTGGATACTGGCTGCGGGCCTCCGAGAACGTCGCATCGCCCCGGGTTCAAGCTGCACTCGCCGGATAGCTGATCGCGATAGGGAACCGGATTGCCCCGGCCCCCCGCACAAATGCGTACGTATAGCGACCCGCAATCATTGGCGCCTGAGATCGCAATCATCGGCGGGCTGTGCCCGAGATCATCGCATTGGATTTGAAGGGTCTGGCCCACGATAACTGCACGTGGGCGCACAAAGGCTACAACTGGGGGTCTGGGGAGCAGGCGACCCTGTTGAGGATATAGAGCCTGAGCGTCAGCCGAAGTAGCGGTCAGGTGCCCCATTTCCTCGCCATAATGGTGCGCGCCCCGCGCGCGGTTGATCTGTTGGCAGAGTCGAGGTTGCCCGTTCGTTCACGGCGCCAACGGCCGTGAACGGGCCGATCTTCCCTCGACCGGGGGCGGGTTGTCGCCGCACCCGGGTGGGCGCTTCGGCAGGCCGGGCGACTTCGCCAACGGTGTCCGAACCCCAGGCGAGCACCCCCAAAGTGTCCGTCAACCCTGGCGCGGACGGGAGAACGGGCGCTTTGATTGCTGGACGAGAAGACGGACATATATCCTTGGAGAAGGTCAGCCAGGCATGCCTGTGCCGTCAGTGGCGGCTTGTGACAGAGGCGCTGGGCTGAGGCCAGCAGGCACGGTCACCAGCGCCGACGAGGACGCAGGCGCAGCGGGATGCAGCGCGGCAGGCCGAGGCGTGGAGCAGGGTGGAGGAGGCCGGGCGCAAGGCGTGAGCGGCCGACCGAGTGCGACAAGAGCCCAGATCACGAGCGGCCGGGAGAGCGTCAGGAGCCGAGCATGGGACGGTGACGTGAGGCTAACCCTCCAGGTCATATCCCTTCTGCTATCGTGACGGGGTTAATTCTGTTCGACAAAGGAGTATGCATCATGGCCACACCTGGCGACCTTGGAATTTCCATACACACTGAAGTCCGTGGCACCGTCGTCACAGGTGACTATGAAGTCAGGGGAGATACTGTTCTGCTGACCAGTTCCGATTTCGGAGAGGCATCGTCGAAGCTGGAGGGTGCAGCACCGCAAGCGGTGGCTGAACGTTTGCTTCGGGGTTTGGCGGAGGCAGCAATGGCACGACCTGGATCATCGTATCTGACGGATGAGGAGGCCAAAGGCTCCTCGCCAATAGCATAGCAGCGTCAGTTCGAAACTGACCCAAGACCTTGATGTCGGTAATTGAAGTTGCCGAGACATGACCAGCGCAGCTTGTGCCAAGCCGTGCTTCGGCTCGACCATTGACGCTGATCATGCACTGCGCCAGGGCATATGCTTCTTGATCGTCAATGCAGGTCGCATCGAAACCACTTACGATACTCCCGATCATCTTCGGACGGTGTATTCGCTAACTGGCCATCCTAGATCTCCATGTCGTGCAAGACAGGCGGGCGAGAGCCAATCAGCTCCGCCATGGTGTGGGCCAGGGTGTCCACATCGAAGGGCTTGCGAAGGAAGCGGTCGCCTGGGTCAAGCACGGGCTCCTCGATGTCGGTGCCGCTGATCAGCACGGCGCGCACCCCGGGCCACCGCTGCCGGGCCGCGGCGATCAGCGCCAGGCCGTCCAGCCCCGGGCCGAGCTGCAGGTCCGTCACCAGCACGTCAGGCATTCCCTCGGCCACCATCCGCTCCAGCGCCTCCGCTGCGCTGGCGGCGTCGCTGACCTGGTCCCCAAGCTCGTCCAGCACCTCGCGCAAGCACGCGCGCACCAAGGCGTCATCCTCGACCAGCAGCACCATCGCGCTGACCGGCAACTGCTCACCAAGCAGGACGCGGGAGGGTCCGTCCGCTTCCAAAGCGGGCGCAAGTCTCGCTCCCGTGCAGCATAGGCCGTAGGTCATCGACACTGCTCCCGAACCATCTCGGTCATTGCTGAGATAGTTTCGGTGCAAACCAGGCAAATGCAAGCGCGCACTGACACACAGCGAAATACTTCCGCTTGTCTGCTCAGCACCAGACCTCTCAGTGCGTAGTGGACGCACTTTCAGCGTGCGGTAGTGCGCATGTTCTATTCCATGGGGTCAAATGTCTCTGCCCGCCACCGCCTCAGCGAACGCCTTCACGCGGCCATAGCAGCCGCACGCGGCAGCTTCCAGGGCCGGACGGTCGCACACGGTCACGCGGCCCCGCCCCGTGCGGATGGCGCCCGTCGCGACCAGCGACTGCAAGGCGACCGTCACGCCGGAGCGGCGGACGGCAAGCATGATGGACAGGAACTCCTGCCGCATCGTCAGCTCGTCCCCGTCCACCCGGTCCTGCGCCATCAGCAGCCAGCGCGCCAGGCGTTGCGTCAGCGCGTGCCGGCTGTTGCAGGCCGCCGTCTGCGCCACCTGCGCCATGAGAACCTCCAGGGCCTGCGACAGCCGCCGCCGCAGCACCGGCAGGTGCCCGGCGTCATCGTGCAGCACCTGCGCTGGCAGGCGGAGGGCCTCGCCCGGGCTTTGCACCATGGCCCGGTTGAACGATGCCGCCCCGGGACTCAGCAGGACCGGAAGGCCGACCATGCTCTCGCGTCCGATCAGGCCGACCTCGGTGCCCCGGTCGTCGCCATCGGCCTCGGAGACCATGGAGACGTAACCTCGGCCGACGAAGAAAACCTGCACGATGCGCTCGCCGGCTTCGTACAGGATCTGGCCGTTGACCAGCCCTGTACGCACCAAGCGCGGCCGGAGGCGTTCCATCTCAGCCGGCGGCAGCAAGGACAGCAACTCGTTGTAGCTAACTTTGGGCGTGATGAAGTTCAAAGGACGTGCACTCCGCAGAGGGAGGCGGGAGCGCAATGGCATCTCCCAGCCGCCTGCGCCCGTGGTGCTCGGCAAGCGATGTTCGTACTCTAGCATACCGTTCACAGTTGTTTGACGATATATTTCAGCACGGGAACAGTCGGGCTGGGCACGTCATGGCTCATCCCTCCGCCGCTTCGAGCATCGCCCGCAATTTGGCGGCCGGCGCATCCAGCGCGAACGGCTTGCCGGTCACCTGCATCCCCGGGACGTTGTTGCATGGACCCGCCCAGTGGTGCCGGGAGCTGACGCTGCGCAGGGTCAGCCGTCGATCGTCTTGCCTGCCTGGCCAGGGCCGTCGAACCATCCAGCAGCAGCCGCGGCCGCAGCCACCACCGCCGCGTCCGCTTCGATCCGGTTGGACCCTAGCCGCCCCGCCTCGGCCAGTGCCATGCCTGCCTTGCCAACCAGGGCCGCAGGCATCTCGCAATGGGATGGGGTCAGCGTCGCAACTCCGATGCTGACGGTTAGGACCCCGCACGCCGAACCAGGGTGCGGCAGGATGCAGTCCAGCACCGTGTCCCGGACCTGCTCGGCCATCATCATGGCGCCGAACCCGTCCGTGTGCGGCATCAGGACGGCGAACACCTCGCCGCCATACCGGGCGGCGATGTCCGTCGTGCGGCGGGGACGGCTCTGGACACAGGCGGCGACGATGCGCAGCACCTCGTCCCCAGCCTGCGCTCCGTGAGCCTCGGTGTAGGCCTCGAAATGGTCGACCTCCAGCAGCAGCAGCGACAGCGGCTGCTCGTCGCGCGCGCCCCGCGCCCACTCGACCCTAAGCGCCTCGTCAAACCGCCCGCGGCTCAGCAGCCGGGTCAGGCCATCCGTGGCCGACATCCGTGCCAGCTCGGCCTGCGCCACAGCCAGCTGCTCCTCCAGGTGCCGGTGGTCCGTGATGTCGCGAATAGTGCCCACGAAGGCCGCGCCCAAACCGTAGGGGCTGGATGCGACTTGAAAGAGGGCCTCGACCCACACGTGCAGTCCGTTCTGGCGGACGTAGCGGTATCGGCAGGTCGCCCGGGCGTTCCCGGCATGTAGTCCGGCCAGCGCCCAAGCAACGTTCGACCAGTCGTCGGGATGGACCAGCATGCGGTGGTCGCACGCCAGCACTCCCTCCACGGTCCACCCGGTCATCATGCGGAGAGCGGGTGACGCAAAGCGCACCTGGCCGTCAAGGCTCAGGCACAGGATCCCATCTCGTGCATGGTCGGCCAGAAGCCGATAAAGCTCCTCCGCTTGTCGCTCCTTATCAGGCGGCCCATCCTGGAACGTGAGATGGCCTGCAAACGGGGCGGACGTCATGACGGACGGCTCCATTGGACGCTGCCATGCCATGCAGTGCCCAACGACTTACTACCACGGCACCTCCATCAATCGCCGTCAAAAAGGGCAGCCTCGAATATCGACACGAAGGGTTGACGGGCAACACTTCTTGCCGACAGCCCCAAGACCCGGACCCGCTTTGCCCTTCAAACCCGGCCAAAAGGGTGCGATAAACCTTATCGGATTGCTATGCTATGCGACAACGCCGGATTGAGGGTTTTCTGCCCATACTGGTCGGCTACATGCGCGTATCCTCCACTGATGACCGGCAATCGGTGGGCTCGCAGCGTGATGCCCGGCTCGTTGATGATTGCGGTCTGCAGCAACTCGGTGCAGGACACGGTGATGCCGCGCCGCTCAACCGCATCGTGCTTCACGACCTACCTGCTACCGCATGTGCTGTTCGTGGCCGACTTCGAGGAGCGCCAGCGGATCGCACGGGTCTGCTGCCTGGCCTGGAACATCGGCCTGTTCCCGGATGCTGCCGACCGTGAGCGGCACATCGAGCAGGTGCTGGACCTGATACTGGCCGATGCGGCGGCCACGATGCCACCGCCCGGTTTCAGGCAGGGGTTCAAGGACGAGCTGCACCTGCTTGTCGAACTGAAGCGCGACCTGTTCCCATGGCAGCCCGACACGGTCACGCAGGCCGAGTTGGAGCAAACGTCGCGCGGCGATGTGCTGAGCGTGGACGATGGCGAGGCCGTCGAGCACATCGACTTGGCACGGAGCCCCGCCGTTGCGGGCCTGCCCCTCATCACCAAGGTTCTATTGCAAATGCACAGGGACACGCAGCAGCAACGGCGGACGCTGGAGCAGGCCCGGGCCACGACGCCGGGGCTGGTCGAGCAGGTCGTGACGGGGGGCATGGTAACGGCATACTGCGCGCAGCGGGCCGACCTGCGCGGCTACCACCGCATGCTGACGACCTGGCGCGAGGCATCATCCCGGCCGGACATGACCGCGGCGTTGGATCGCTCCCTGGCGATGATCAGTGAGGTCGAGGACGACACGAAGGCCGTGCTGGGCATCCTGGCCGCGGCACTGGATGCCGCGCCACCCGCATGACGCCAGCTGCAGGAAGCTTGTCGCCTGAGCCGGGCGGCTACGCCTTCAGCGCGGCGCGCTGGATGGCAAGGTTCAGGTCGAGACTGCTGACGCGGACATAACCGTGGACCGGCATGGATGAAGAGCAATCTGTCCTGTTAGGGTCTGGACCCACTAGGCTATCGTCTCGGAAGCCTGGAAACGACCCAAACGAGGCGTGCTTCGATGTCTCGCGTGGGAGCCTTACTGGGGTATGCCCCAGCAGGATGCCGCTACCTTGCGGCTCACGGCAGCGATGTTGGTGCTGGCCCGTCCTGGAACACGGGGCGGCGGCACGTTCCTGCGCACCGCCACCTCTTGGCCGCCGAAATTACCTAAATGAACCCTCGCCAGCGACGGTTGTGGCAAGCGATCCACACCGAGCCGGAGAAGTGAGTTCAGACTCCATGAGGAGATCGCGGCGGAGGCTTTTGGGCCGTCGCGGTGATCGGTCGCGTGGTGGTGTGGTGCAATGACATTGAAGGTGGATTCAAGCGCTCCAGCTATGGCCGCTATGGCCTAATCAAGGACTGATGCTGCAACCAGGATGAGCTTGAAATGACGATACAACAGCTGCTTGAGGTCCCTGACGCCAGCTCCGACCCTCACGGGACCTGATGGCGTGAACGACAAGGCCGGCGGCGGATCTCCCCACCTCGACGACCGCGAACAGGAACAGGCCGAAGACAACGCCGCCATGACGCCGCTGGTGATCCACGAGATCATCCGCGCCCAGGGCGAGCACGAGCAGGAACGCACGACGAGCAGCCTCGCCTGGTCCGGCCTCGCCGCCGGCCTCTCGGTCGGCTTCTCGTTCCTGGTGCAGTCCACCATGCAGGCCGGCCTGGGCGACGTGCCCTGGCACAAGCTCGTGGACAGCCTGGGCTATAGCGTCGGCTTCCTCATCGTCGTGCTGGGCCGCCAGCAACTCTTCACGGAAACGACGCTGACAGCACTGATCCCCACCCTGACGAACCGCACGGCAGCCGCCTTCGCGGAGACCATGCGCGTCTGGTCCGTCGTGCTGGCAGCCAACATCGTCGGCACGATCCTGTTCGGCCTCGCAGCCGCCCAGCCCTGGCTGTTCTCGCCCGATGTCCACGCCACAATGGCGGAAGTGGCCGCGCACACCACCGAGCGCGGGTTCGCCGCCACCATGGCCACTGCAGGCCTGGCCGGCTGGATCATCGGCCTTATGGTCTGGCTGCTGCCCGGCGCCGGTCCCGCCCGGCCGCTCATCATCATCATCCTCACCTATGTCGTCGCCCTGTGCGGCTTCCCGCACATCATCGCCGGCTCGGCCGAAGCCGTGTTCAGCGTCGCGACCGGGCATACGAGCGTTGGCGACTACCTGCTGCGTTTCTTCCTGCCCACCCTCATCGGCAACTCCACCGGCGGCACGGCCCTGGCCGCTCTGCTGAACCACGCGCCCATCGTGGACGAGCTGAACCGCTCCGGCGACAAGGAGCGGGATAAAAACGGCCGCTAGGACAAGGAGGCTGGGGAGCAAGCGAACGGAAAACCTGTGTAAGCGCGGCCCGACCAATAGCTGCAGGGCGGTTGCACAACTCCTAAGTTCCGCAACTGCGGCCAGACCCCAAGTAGGCCGGACGATTTCCTGTTGCAAATGTATGTCGCAGAAAGGCAAGTCTCTGCGACAAGTTGTGCTACACGGCCTTACATAGGTTTTCCGTTCGCTTGCTCCTCAGACCCCAAGTTGCAGAACGGAGTGGCAACTGGTGCGCAGTTGACTGTTGCCATTGCTGACCTGATCATCTGGCGAACAGCCCGGGATGGCGATGTCGATGGTAGGCGCTTTGGACGCGGAGGGGATCGACCCTTCCGCCGCCTCGGCTCAGTGGCTGATCGGCTCGAAGCTGCCAGTTGCCGACCTAATTAGCTCGCCCAAGCGAATCCAGCGACCTCGTAGCAAGGTGATCGAGAATACGTTTCAGTGCTGCGATATTGTTCTCGTCTTCGGCGCTTTCGAGCGCGTCCTGGAGCACTTCGTGGATGTCGCCGGCACCGACCCGCTCCATCTGCCAATTCGGATACAGACGCTCGCGCTTTTCCTCGCTTTGGTCCAGCGAGACGATATCGTAATGGCGCGGATCGCCATGCAGGCTCGCCATCAGCTTCCGCACCTCGGCCGCCGGCCCCTCGATCCATTGGAAGAAGACGCCGCTGCCGAAAACGAGCACCCCGGTGATGCCGCAGGTGAGATTGTAGCGTTGCGCCGACTCGATGAGGCGATTGACCTCGGCGTCGTCCACGCCCTCGGCGGCACGACTGCAATATACGAAAGTGTACAGCGTGGGCGCGGTGGCATCATAGTCAGGGTCGCTTGGAAAACCGGGTTCGTCGAACATGGGTTGGCTCGCTTTGTATATACCAGGCAGGCCGTGTCACACGGTTGGTGAGGGTTAGGTTAGCGCATTGATCTTATTTGTGTAAGAAGGGCCCAGTCACCTCATTGGCTGAAAAACGGCCAAGTTGCGGAACGGAGTGGCAACTGGTGCGTGGTTAACTGTTGCCATTGCTGACCTGATTATCTAGCGAACAGCCCGGGATGGCTGTCATTTCCCCTGGATCATGAGACTCGCTCCGAAAGGACCGCAGAACCGCTGGAGTGATTCCCTGATCGTGCGAAGCAACCTAGCGCTGAGGTTGCTGGGTCAGGGTTCTTTACGCCGCCGGCGGTGTCCGAGAGATCGTCAAGAACTCCTGGCGTGGATCGGTGCGAATGACTGCACACGGGCAGGATGGAAGCGTAGACGGGGCGGTCATACAACCTAGGGTCAGCTATATGGACGCCAGCCTGCCGCCCGAACGTCCAGCGGACATAATGGCGCAGCGGACGGCTCGGCCATGATTGGCGCTCCAATGGTCCAGTCTCACTATCCTAGCACAGGAGTCCAGTGATCCAGGAGACAGTCTCATGATCCAGGAACACGCAAGCCCATGAATTTGGCTGAAAGGGAGTCGCATCATCCAGGGAAAGTGACAGGGCTGCTGCGGAAGATGGTGGAGCTGCACCAGACGGGCGGGCTGCGGCTGGATCGGACCCTGTTCGGGCTAGCGGAAAAGGTGGACGGCGACCGGCGCCGCGGTGCCGGCGCAGGTAGCCCGCCCATCCAGCCGTCAGGAGCTTCCCCCCAGACGCCGACATGATCTGGTACCCTGGATCGGGCACACCAAGGTGTCGTGGACTTGGCCTGGCCTCCGGATGGACCGGTTCATGATCGTGGAGTGAGAGGGGATGGCGATCTACCATTTGCGGATTGGGGTGGTGCAGCGCTCGAAGGGACAGAGTGTGGTTGCGGTTGCAGCAGACCGAGCGCGCGTACGGCTGCACGACGCCCGGCTGGACCAGGCAGTGGCGCCCCTGCCAGCCAAGCGTGGGACAGTGCCGTTGCATTCAACGGTGCTGCTGCCGGAGGATGCGTCGGCGACCTACCGGGAGCGCGGCACGCTGTGGAACGTGGTCGAGGCGCGTGAGCGGCAGCGCAACAGCCAGCTCGCCCGCGAGGTGGAGTTCGCGCTGCCGTGGGAGCTGACGCAATCGCAGTCGGTTGCGCTGGCTCTGGCGTATGTGCAGGCGGCGTTCGTGTCGGCCGGCATGGCGGCGGACCTGAACGTGCACTGGGGGGTGCGGGAGGACGGTCAGCCCAAGCCGTATGCCCAGGTGCTGCTGACCACACGGCGGGTTGGCCCGGACGGGTTCGGCCCGAAGGAGCCTGCCTGGAACGACTGGTCACTGTCGGCGGAATGGCGCCGGCTGTGGGCGGAGATGGCGAACGCCTGCCTGGCAGCGCATGGGCACGAAGCGCGGATCGACCACCGCAGCCATGCGGCACGTGGCATCCCACTGGAGCCGCAGAACAAGATCGGCCCGAACGCGGCGCGGCGTGCCCGGCGTGGCGAAAGTTCGGAGCGGGTGGACGAACACGCGGCCATCGCGCGCCGCAATGCGGACCGACCTGCAGGGCAAGAAGGATAGCTGTAGCGGCTCCCGCCTATCCGCGGAGCCGGGCGGGAGCCGTGGCCGCCGCCGCCATGGTCTGCAGGCGAGTCGCCGGCCGACATAGACGGGAGCGGCTATGATGACCAGCCCGCACCCTCGGCGAAGTGTCCGTCAGATAAGCCCTGACGAATACTGCACCGTGCGCGGGCTGTATCACTTCGTCTGGGGGTCGGACACCGTTGGCGAAGTCGCCTGGCCTGACTCAATAAGCAACTATAAGTTACGGGAACATCAGCGTCCCCAGAACGTGGCAGACAATTGTGGGACGGCTGATGTTTGCGGGACGCATTCTGTGGACGGGAAAACAGCCCTTGAACAGAGGGCGCCGGAGCCGTCCAGAGAGTGGGCAGTTGCGGGACAGCCCAGCGAAACCAAAGGTGTTCATGTTGGTTCTGGCTTAGCGTTGTTTACATGACAGCCGACGCTACGCCCTCACATTGGCAGGTAATGTGAGCACGACGCTCGCCCCCTTGTCATCCAATCCGAGCAAGTATCCGCTACGTTTGCGAGCCTGAGCCATGATGATTGCAAGCGTCTACACCCATGGTAAATAGAGCAGAAGACAACGCCGTTTCATCGCTGATCGTGGCCGATGGCATCAACTGCGAACAAGACAGGATCGTTGATGAAGTATGTGAATTACGCGACCTACACCGTGGATGCCGAAGCGGTGGCGCGAGTGCGTCCAGCGCATCGAGACTACGCCAATGCATTGGCAGAAACGGGCAAGCTCGTGATGGCAGGTCCCTTCATCGACCGTCCAGGAGGTTTGTTCGTGTACGAGGCAGCCTCTCGATCGGAGGCTTTGGTCCTCGTGGAACAGGACCCTTACGCCGTCGCGGGCGTGTTCGTCGCTTGGGAGCTCTCCGAGTGGGAGGTCGCCGGTGTCAACCTGGACCTGCTAAGCCGGCAATGAGGCCGGGACGCGCTTGTGGCATACGACCTGAGCAGGCCCGTCCACCGCCCGGCACTGTCAACTTGTTAGGCTGAGGTCGCGATGGCGGGCGACAAGGACGGCATGCCCGTGGTTACGCCCTAGCGGCGACGCCGGTGATCCTGGCCCAAACCTGATAGGCATGAGTCCGAGCGGCTCGATAATGGGCGGCTAGAAATTGGGAATGGCGGAGCAGGAAGGGGTTGGTGATCCCGTCGTGAGGTCTCACCATAGGGCGAGTTCTTGGCCACTTTCGGTGACTCAGGGCTGGACACACAGGCACCGCCTTAGCATTACAGTTGCTGTTTTCGTTTCAGATGTGAGCGTTGCGCGACGGCTTGATGTGCCCTGCGCCAGAGCGACCAGGCGATGACGTGGGCGGGCTGGATGCGGCGTTGGGCTAGGCGAGTGGCGATGCGTCGGAGTTCCTGGACCGACCAGCGGACGAGGGCTGGCGTGTTTGGGTCTGGCGCGTTTGGGTCCGAGATGTCTGGGTCCGAGATGTCTGGGTCCGGGGCAGGCGCGGCGATGTTTCTTGTAGGGTGGGCTGGTTCGCGCGATGGCGGATGCTGGCCATCATGGCGAACGCCAGCATGACCAGGCTTATGTGCCGGTGCCAGCCGTGCCAGGACCTGGTCTCGTTGTGGTCGAGGCCAAGCTCGGTTTTGGCGGTCTCGAAGCTGTCCTCGATGGCCCAGCGGCAGCCCTCGACCTGGACCAGCTTTTCCGCCGTCGTGCCCGCGGGGCACCAGGTGGTGAAGAACGCAAGCTTGCCGTCGGCCAGGCTGCGCCGGATCAGCAGGCCGCGGGTCCAGGCGCCGCTCAGCGCCATATTGAACTCAGCCGCATCGAGGTCGGCCAACTCCAGGTAGGCCCAGTCGTAAAGCCGCGGCCCCTTCGTGCCCGGGCCTGCCGACCGGCGCTGCCAGTCTGAGGCGTCAAGGTCTCCGGCGATCTCCTCGGCTGTGCCGGACACGAACAGCTTGGCGCTCCAGGAGTGGAACTGGTGCGTGGCGTTAACGCCCAGCACGTAGCCGCGGCCGGCCCGGCGCAGCGCCATCTCAAGCTCGCCCACGCCGTATACGGTGTCGGCCACCACCCAGGAAAAGGGTATGTTGGCTGCGATGGCACGCCCGATCATCTGCACCGCCAGGCGCGGCTTGGTGGCGAAGGCAACCTCGGACGGCACATGGGCTGCTGCCAGTCGCCCAGGGTCGTCCGTCCAGGCCTTGGGCAGATACAGGGCGCGGTCGATGAACGCATGACCGTGCCGGGACACGTAGGACGCAAACACGCCGATTTGGCAGTTGGTGATCTTGCCAGCCGAGCCCGTGTATTGCCGCCCCACGCCGCACGACGACTTGCCCTGCTTGAGAAAGCCGGTCTAATCAATCACCAGCACGGCATCGGGGTCCGACAGCGTCTCCAGTGCATAGTCGCGCACGATGTCGCGCAAGGCATCGGCGTTCCACTGGCCGAGCCCCAGGATGGCCTGCTGGCGCCAGGGACCAGGGTCGCCGGCCGCCTCAGCCCGCATCCAGCCGGTCTTGCGCCGCTCCGTCCCTAGCAGGCCGTCCAGGAACAGCCCTGCCGACTGCGCCACACGCTCTTGGGTGAACAAGGGGCGGATACGGCCCTTGACCTCCCGCAACGACGACGCCCACAGCTCCAGCGTCGCCTCCATCGAGGCACCCGACATCCCACGCACTCCAAATCGCCAGGATATGCCAGATTTAGGAGCAGTTCTGCAACTGTAATGTTAGAAACCATCTCATAATTAAATCGCAACGTTCTAAGTCATTGATCCTACACACGCTAGGTTTGTAGCCCCTGGCCGCTCGAAACCGGTCGATCTGGCTAACCCGTTCAGAAGACGGCGCCTCAGTTCGTTGCACTATGAGTTATGAGATGGGTTCTTACGGCGGTGCCACGTTCTCACCGGCCTATCATCCAAAATGGCCAAGACCTCGTTCTACATGGTGACCCCAACTTTAGGGCTTGTGCTCAGTCATTTGCCCAGCGCCCATGTCCTACATTGTGGAAGGGGGCGGCTCTCCGTTCAGCGCATTGGCCACAGACAGAGCAGAAAACTCCAGTGTGGTCACGTTGCCGAAATGAGGGTAGAGCCGCGTCATTTCCGCGACAATTGCTCGAGCGCTCTTCTCCCTGAGCGCGACAGTCTTGAAGTCGCCGATGTATTTGCGACTTTCATTGAAGATACGGTCTGGCTCATTGTCAGCAGAGCCTAGGCTCTTGTGGCCCACAACGACAACGTGAGGTTCGAGCTTCTGAACCTTGCCAATATTCGAGGCCCACTGGTCCCATTGATCGGGCCCGCTCAGACCAAGCATCATATGAATGTTGTTGTAGGCGAGGTCGCCGACGATTACGGTCTTGAGTTCCGACGAGTGAAGGACTGTGTTCGAAGGAATGTCGCCCTGCCCGATCTCGATGGCCTGGAACAGGTGCCCTTCGAGGTCGATGGTGTCGCTTTTCATTATCTCGGGAAGCGCCATGGGATTGACTATCTTGTCGCCAAACATGGCGTTGATTATCTGAGCTTCCTGCTCCTTTGCCGCGTTGATATATCCCACCACACCGGGGAGTGCTAATATGCGAGTTCCTGGAAAGCGGGAGGCAATCGCGCCAGCTCCATACCAGTGATCGAAGTGCCCATGCGTGATGTAGATGGTAGTCAAACGTTTACCGGAAGCGCCGATCATGTCGATCAGTGCTTCAACATCCTCCTTGTAGAACTGAGCATCGACGAGGATCGCATCTGTGCTGCCCGTAAACAAGGTAGAAGTAACTGGCGCAAAGGTCCGCTTCTCTTGGATGATACGTGGCGGGCTTAGAAACACCTGTATGCCTATCGCTTCGCCGGTCTTGTCCCCGATTGCGTTTGCCACTGCGATCTCTCCCCTGGGCTTGTGTGCCGCAACGCTTAATTGCCGTCGAGCCACATGGCCCGTCCGTTGTCGCTGCCATTGCCTCACCGCAGTTAGGCGCCCAATGGTTTTATCACGCAACCGGCATGCAGTTGCATCACGCAACCGTGATCGGTGGGAGCGAGGAAGCCCGGCTTGTCCCAAACTATGCGTGCTAGGTGTGTTCGTATGCTCGGGAGCGAATATGACCTCCAGAACTGCTCCGTCGCCCGCAGTCTGGAGCTGATCGGAGAGCGATGGTCCCTCCTGATCATACGTGATCTCCTCGGAGGCGATTGCAGGTTTTCCGACCTTGAGCGGAGCCTCGGGGTTGCCAAGAACATCCTTGCGGCGAGATTAAGCAAACTGGCCGGAGCAGGCGTTCTGGAGAAGGCTGGCTCTCAAGGCTCAGCCCCCTCGACATACCGGCTGACATCCAAAGGCCGGGATCTCTTCCCCGTCATCGCCGCCCTGATAGTTTGGGGAGACACTTACTTAGCTCCTGACGGTCCTCCCATCAGGTTGCTGCATAGTTGCGGAGCCACCTACACCCCATCCCCGACTTGCTCTGTTTGTGGGGAGATCCTCGACGCCATGTCGGTCCATGCCATTCCTGGTCCCGGCGGATCAAGACCTCGCTTGCCGCGGGCCGACGGCGGGAAACTTGTATAAACCCACCCCGCCCTTGACTGACGTAGGCGGAAAATGATGCATTTTGCTTTACGAGAAGAGACAAGTCACAGATCGGCCCTCACCAAAAAGGAGGCGTTCTCGTGAGCGGGACAGGTGGGATTGAGGGTAGAGACGGCCGACCAGGCTCGCCCCTGGAGATGAAGGTCTTCACCGGCCTTCCCCGGCCTTTCCAAAGTCCAGCCGATGGCACCCTGTCGGGCGTGACCTCCACGCTCGTGTACGGTGTTACGGATGCGGTGCTCGTTGACGCGCAGCACATCCAAGAAGATGTGGACACGCTGGCTGAAATGATCGAACGCATCGGTAGGAGGCTGACGACCATCTTCATCACGCACGGGCACCCCGACCACTATTTTGGTGCGGCGCGCCTGGCGGAGCGGTTTCCGAATGTCGACGTAGTGGCTACCAAGAGCGTGGTGGACTACATCGCTGACCATGTGGAGGATCACGTCAGGTTGTGGGAGGGGCTGTTCAGCGACTTTGCCCGGCCTGACCTCCTTCCGACCGCGCTGACTACGGACACGATCCTGCTTGAGGGGCGCGACCTGCGGGTTATCGAGATAGGACAAGGTGACGTCGCGCCCAGCACCGTCCTGCAGGTGCCCGAGCTCGGCGCACTTGTTGTAGGCGACGTCGCCTACAACCAAATCCATCAAAACCTGGGCCTCAGCAGTGTTGCGGAGTGGCACGAGTGGATTGTCAGCCTCGACAAGCTAGAGCGCCTTCGGCCCCGTAGCGTGGTGGCCGGTCACAAGAAACCGGAAGCATCCGACCAGGAGGTGGCGCGCATCCTCGACGGCACCCGATCCTATATCCGTGACTTCGAAGAGGTGGTGAATGTGTCCGCTTCAGCCGATGAGATCATAGAAGCTATGACAATCAGGTACCCGGATCGTGGCAACATCAACGCCCTTGTGCACTCAGCGCACGCTGTGATGAAGAGGAACGCCTAGGCCGAATACTCTGAGAGTTTCGCCTTCAGGCTAGTTCATTTGTCCCTAGGCGGGCAACTTCCTTTCGCCCTGGTTTCCGCCGTGGCGGAACCAAACGCCGGACGCAACCGCCGTCGCCAGCATCGCGCCGTAAACCGCAAGCGCCAGGCCCAGGGCCGCGAACGCCCAGGTCAGCGATCCCGTCGCCCGCAGGACCGCCCAGCCGCCGCCGGCTGCGATCACCAGCCGGACCAGGCCAGCCAGCAGCGGCCATCCCAGCCGCCCCGCACCCTGGGACGCGAAGTACAACGACAAGCCCAGGCCAAAGAACCCATAGGCCGGGCCGACAACGTGCAGGTAGGCGACGCCGGTCGCCAGCATCCGCGGGTTGCTGCCGAACAGGTTCAACCAGGCTTCCGGCCACAGCGCCGCGGCGACACCGACCGCCTCGGTCACGGCGAACGCCAGCGTGCCTCCCGTCAGGGCGATCCGCAACGCCCGGCGCTGCTGCCCGGCGCCGATGTTGGTGCCTACCAGCGCCACCATCGGCGCCCCCAACCCGAACACCAGCGGGATCAGCAGGTATTCCAGCCGCGCCCCGGTACCATAGCCCGCGACCGCATCCGGCCCTGCCGCCGCCCCGACGAGCGCTGTGGTCAACACCACCGTCAGCGTGGTCTGCAGCGTGCTGACCGCGCCCACGGCGCCCACCCGCAGAATGTCAGCGAACAGCGGCCAGCGCAGGGGCGCCACACGCAGCCGGACCACGCACCGGCCGGACAGGAGGTACCAGGCCAGGACGGCAGAGGTCAGCACCGTGGTCAGCACCACCGCCGCGCCGCCGCCGGCGATGCCCAGGGCCGGCACCGGCCCGAACCCGAAGATCAGCAGCGGCGACAGCGGCACGAGCAGCACGACGCCAATGCAGACCGCCGCCGAGGGCACCAGCATGTTGCCGGTGCCGCGGATCACGCTGGCCAGGGCGTTCATCAGCCACACCAGCATGCTGCCGGCGAACACCACATTGGAATACGCCAGCGCGGCTTCGAGCGAGCCGCCTTCGCCGCCCATGGCCCGGTAGATTTGCCGGCCGAACGCCAGGAACAGCGCCGACGTGGCCACGCCGAGGACCAGGTTGACCAGAATGGCGTGCAGCACCAGCGCGTCACCGTCCCCCCGCCGCCCGCCGCCAAGCGCCCGGGCCACAGCCGAGGAGATACCGCCGCCGATGGCGCCCCCTGACAGCATCGACATCATCATGAAACCCGGGAACACCAGCGCCATGCCCGTCAGCGCGTCGGTGCCGAGCCGTGACACCCACCAGGTCTCGATCAGCCCGGTCGAGGCCTGCGCCATCATCACCAGGACGTTCGGCCAGGCGAGCAGCAGCAGCGTGGGCAGGATCGGACCATGCAGCAGCCGCCGGGTCCGCAGGCTCATCGGGGCCGGCGGCTCCAGCAGCGGGAGCGGCTGGATCGGCAGGGCGACGGTGGCGGTCATGCGGAGTGCTCCTCGGGCGGCGACGCGGCGTTGTCCCGTCTGACAAGGCTTGCGCTGATCGCGGCGGCCATGGCCGGGCCGACGGCGATCTTGTAGTCCGGCCCGGCCAGCCGGCGACCGGTGCGGCGGTCAACCAGGACCGGATCGGCCGGTGCGCCCGTCTTCGCATCGACGATCCGGACGCTCTCCCCCTCGGGGGCGAAGTGCCGGTTGCCGAACGCCAGCATCGCCATCAGCACGTCGCGGAAGTCGCGGCCCCGCTCGGTCAGCACGTACTCGTCGCGCGGTGGGCGGGCGCTGTAGCGGCGGCGCTCCAGCATGCCGGCCTCGACCAGCGCAGCCAGCCGGCGGCTCAGCATGTTCGGCGCGATGCCCAGGTTCTTCTGGAACTCGTCGAACCGCGTCAGCCCGGCGAAAGCGTCGCGCAGGATCAGCATGCTCCACCATTCGCCGACGCGCTCCAGGCTGCGGGCAATTGGGCAGGCCATCGTCTCGAAGCTCTTGCGTTCCATGATGGCTAGTTAGGGATGTAAGTAGCATGATGCAAGCTTCTAGACCCGTCCGTGTGGCAATGGTTGCTTCATGCAACCTTTTCGCTTGCATGACGATAGGGAAGTTGCTATCCTCATGCAAGTGACTTGGTGAGGCCAGGTCCATGGAGGATTGGACATGAACAGCAGCATAGCCGGCACAGCCCTCATCACGGGCGGGTCCAGCGGCAAGCGGACGGCGGGGCGCCTGCGCTCCTTCATCCTCGCAGCCGCGTTCCTCGGCAGCTTCGGCCTGGCATCGGCCGCTCAGGCGGAGATGGTTTCCGCGGACACCGGCCTGCAGGCAAGGCTCGGCTCGCAGACCCTCAGCATCTACTATCACCCGGCCGATGCCGGGTACCAGGTTGTCATCACGGCCGACACGGAGGAGCCGGGCAGCGTCATCCGGTTCGTGGCGACCTTGGCGCCGGGGCAGGATGTCGTTGTGTCGGTGCCGCGCCGGGCCGGCCAGCCAGCCGTTGAGCTGCACCTCTCCCGCATCGGCGACCGGGTGGAGCTGCAACGGCCCCTGTCTTAAGGGACGCAGGGCCATGATGGATGCAGGGTCGTGGTGGACACCGGCCGTGCCGCCTCGCCGCCCAGGCAAGCCTCCTGAGGTTCGCGCGCGAATGGAACCTGGGCAGGCGTGCCTTCACCTGCGCGCAAGCCCGCCTAACGCCGGCCAATGAACGGCATCTTGGCATGATCGGGCAACTCGATCAGCATCGTCCCGCCATCGTTAGGGCCAAGGAGCATCGCTCACGGTCAGTCCCGTGGCTGCATGATCCTGACGATCTGAGCGGCAATCTCCTCCGGTGGGAGGACGAAGTCGATGCACCCGCTTGCTATGGCGCTTGCAGGCATGTCCGGCTGACCGGCCGTGTCCAGCCGCTGCGCGATCGTCACCCCGCCCGCGTCCCTGATGCCGCATAGCGCCTCGGCACCGTCGCCGTCGTAGCCGGAGACGATGACGGCGATCAGCCTGCCGCCCCAGTGCTGCGTCAGGGAGCGGAGGAACACGGTGATGACGTCAGGCCACCCCCTTGGCTTGGAGATCGGCTCAAGGCGGAACCCGCCGTCCAGGACGTGCAGGTCGCGCCCGGCCGGGATGATGAACACCTGGTTGGGCCGCAGGTGCAGGCCCTCGGTGATGAGCTCGACCGGCATCTTCGTGCAGCGAGGAAGGATCTCGTGGAGCAGGGTGTCCACGACCCTGAGGTGGTTGACGATGACGACCGCGGCGCCGAGGTCGGCCGGCAGGTGGCGCAGCAGGCGAATGTAGGCGTCGAGACCCCCGGCCGAGCCGCCGACGCAGACCACCGGGAAGTCGTCGGCCGGACTGCTGGTTCCACTGGTGACCATTTTGCCTCGACTGCTCTGTCACCATCGGACGAGCGGGTTCTCGCTGTGCTCAGGAAGCCAACGATAGCCATCAAAGGTGCGGCTTGGCAGGCTCGGAAACTACGCAGCCTGGCGCCTGCAGCAGCCCCATGCCCTGGCCTCACTCAACACGGTCCAGTGAGATACCGTCACCTTCAGCAAGCGTTTTCTTCACGCCTCGGCAAGT
>CAXTGN010000014.1:24707-25205 GCA_964243455.1 uncultured Acidobacteriaceae bacterium | reverse complement strand
CCCTTTGACGGATACATTAACAACCTCACCACCTCACTCGGCGCTTACGTGCATCCGGGTACGCAGGACTTCACCATGTTCGACGCACGGCGCTGGTGGGCGATCGCCAACTTTCGCGAAACGCAACTCAAGCACGTAGCACCAGGCTCGCCTGCGGACGTCTTTCTCATGTCCAGTGAAGATGTTCCGCTGCGCGGCACCGTGGAAAGCATCGGCTATGGCGTGACGCCGGATCCGGGTGTTGCCGGCGCGGTAACGCCCGGGCTTCCGGCCGTGCAGCGCAGCCTGAGCTGGGTGCACCTCGCAGCGCGCTACCCCGTACGCATTCGCATTGACGGAGCTCCGCCGAATCTTTTGCGCGTGGGTCAGTCTGCGGTCGCCGTCGTGTACCCCATCGGTTCCGGCGCTCCCGTAGGAAGGCACTGATGGGCAGCCTTGCGGTACCCGGGCCCAAGACCGGCAGCAAAGGTCCGCCACCCGCTCCGCGCGAAGAGGCCC
>CAXTGN010000014.1:23984-24697 GCA_964243455.1 uncultured Acidobacteriaceae bacterium | reverse complement strand
CTTCTCGGAGTGGTTTCCTGCGTTTCTTCGCGACGAACTCAAGCCCTATCCCGGGCGCGGCCTGCTCACCCTGCGCTATACGCTTGCGGCCACGCTCACCATGCTTGCCATTGTCACCTTCCGCTTGCCGGGCGCCGGCGTGGGCGGCTTCTATAGTCTTCTGCTGCCGCGCGAAAGCCCCATCACCACCGCCAAATCCGCGCTTACCATCCTTCTGGCCTTCGCCGTTTCACTGGCGTTCTCGCTGCTTGGCAGCATGCTCTTTGTGAACTATCCGCTGACCCACTTCCTGTGGGTGATCGTCAGCTTCTTCGTCGCCTTCTTTGCACTCAGCGTCATGACGAATTATGCCGCTGCCTCGGCCTTTGCGATCCTGATCGTTCTGGCTGTGCCGGCGTGGGATGTGCCCGTGCCGTCGGCGGCCGTAGTCGTTACGAACCTGTGGACCGCAGGCAGCGTGGCCCTTGCCCTGGGTGCGACGCTCATCGTCGAGTTCGTCTTCGCCTTCTTCGTAACCACCGACCAGTACGAGGCCGGACTCCACGAGCGCCTGAACGCGGTCTCCGTCTACCTCGGCCAGTGCGCGCGTTGCGACGTCACCGAGGAAGCTCGAAACAAGGTGCGCCAACTCGCTATCGTCAGCGTCTCGCGCCTGCGCCGTCTCGCACTCAGCAGCAACACCGACGACGGGGAACGGGCTCGTCGCAGCACGG
>CAXTGN010000014.1:18407-23974 GCA_964243455.1 uncultured Acidobacteriaceae bacterium | reverse complement strand
TAGGAACCCTCGTCGACATCGCTGCGGCCGTTGACTTTGCGGAGCACGCCACAGGGTCGAGTGCCACAGCACTCCTCAGCCTATCCAGCGAACTCCGGCAGCTGGACACCATGGTGAGCGCCTCGGCTTCCTCAACGCAACAAACGGCCCAACATCCACCCTTGGGCACACGAGACCCCATTCTGCTGCAACTGGATTCCACGGCACAGTCCCTGCGTTTCAGCCTCGGCGCAGGCCGTGGCCATTCGATGCCGCTGGATCGCGCCCATCCACCCGATCCGCCTCTGCTGAAGCCCGACACGTGGTCCAACTCCGAGCATGTTCACTTCGCCCTTCGCGGCTGTTTAGCTGCCGTAATCTGTTATTTCGTGATGAACGCCGTAGCCTGGCCAGGACTCGGCCCATCGCTGTTTACCTGCGTCGTCACCGCCCTCACCAGCATCGGTTCCTCGAGACAGAAGCAGCTGTTGCGAGTCTCGGGAGCCTTCGTGGGAGGCGTGGTCTTCGGCATGGGCGCGCAGGTCTTCATCCTCCCCATGCTGGACGGTATCGGCGGTTTCCTGGTCATGTTCATGGCCGTGACGGCCACTGCCGCCTGGTTCATCACCGCTAGTCCGCGCCTGTCGTACTTCGGTGCGCAGATGGCGCTCGGCTTTTTCCTCATTCATCTGCGCGGACCCGACCCGCAAACCAATCTCGCCATCGCCCGCGACAACATCGTGGGCATCCTCCTTGGCCTCACCGTCATGTGGCTTGTCTTCGACACATTGGGCAACAAGCCCGCCGTGCAGGTGATGCGCGAGCTCTTCGCCAGCAATCTGCAACTGATGGCCAGGCTGGCGCAGCCCTGGCACGGTGGACGCAAGGCCGATCTCGCCAGCCTTCGCGCCACCCGCGAAAAGATCAGCCAGAACTTCGGCGCGGTCAATGCCCAGGCGGATGCGGTGCTCTTCGAGCTTGGCCGTGAGCGCCAGGCCAGCCTGCGCCTTCGCAACACCTTGCTCAGCTGGCAGCCACGCCTCCGCACGCTCTTTCTGCTGGAGGTTGCTCTGCTGCAGTATCGGGTCCCCATCCAGCCTGAGCATCTGCCCGCGGACATTCTGCAGGCGCAGTTCGCCTTCGATTCCGCCTTCTCCGATCTGCTCGACGCCTTCGCGCAGCAGTTCGCTCGCACCCCCGTACGGCACATTGACGCAAATGCCCTGGGCCATCGCTACAACGCGCTCTCCGACGCCATCGACGCCGCCTACGGGAAGCAAAGAACACCTCGGTCACAAGGCATTCTCGCTCTGTGCTCCAACGTAGTCCGCCTCAGCGCAGCGCTGGGGACGGAGCTAAACTCCGACAACCCCGTGTCTCACTGGGGCAAAGGGTAGTACGAAGCAATATTCATGCCCACTGGAATGGTTCGCTGGCGTGGACACGGCTGTCCCGAACACGAGATTCAAACGTAGCGTCACCATCCGCATTCGAATTGCATCCAGATACATATAGTATTTGAAGTAAAGCTATGGAGGCAGGGAGATCTGGATGGATCAAGCGTGGAAACCACGGGTTAACCCTTGGCTGATCGCGGCAACCGTGGCGTTGGCAGCCTTCATGGAGGTTCTGGACACATCCATCGCCAACGTTGCACTTCCGCATATTGCGGGAGATCTGGGTGCCAGCCAGGATCAAGGCACGTGGGTCCTTACCAGCTACCTGGTCGCCAATGCGATCGTGTTGCCTGCCGGGGCATGGGCGTCCAGCGTGATTGGTCGCAAGAACTTCTTCCTGTCCTGCATCGCCCTGTTTACCGCAGCAAGCTTTGTTTGCGGCATCGCGCCGTCCTTGCCCATATTGCTGATTGCCCGGGTGATCCAAGGCGCAGGCGGTGGCGGCTTGCAACCGATGGCGCAGGCCATCATGGCGGACAGCTTTGATGAAAAGAGGCGCGGGCAGGCCTTTGCTCTCTATGGTTTGGTGGCCGTGCTTGCGCCCTCCATCGGACCTACTCTCGGCGGTTGGATCACGGACAATTACTCCTGGCGTTGGATCTTTTACATCAACCTGCCAGTCGGAGCCCTTGCCTTCTTTCTCGTAACCCGCCTTGTCGACGATCCACCCTGGATCCGGCCATCCCGCGACAATCTGCGCAGATTGGATTACGTCGGCCTTGGATTCCTCACGCTCGCGATGGGCGGCATGCAGATCTTTCTCGATAAAGGGCAGGAAAAGGACTGGTTCAGTTCAGACTTTATCCGGCTGTTCGCCGGCCTCTTCGCCGTCGGCATGATCGGTCTTGTGTGGTGGGAGTTCAGGGTGAAGAGCCCCATCATGAATCTCAGGCTCTTCAGGTACAAGAACTTTGCGATCTGCTGTCTGCTGATGTTGCTGGTGGGCGGCGTTCTCAATGCGGCCACGGTCTTGCAACCTCAGTTCATGCAAGAGCTTCTGGGATACACGGCCACCAAGGCCGGCGAGGCACTGACGGGCGGGGGTTTAGCTCTGCTTGTCGTCATGCCTATGGCCGGGATTGCCGTAGGTAGATTTCCAGCTCGCAACCTCGTGATGATCGGGTTTGCCTTTTTCGCATACAGCTTCTACTTCTCATCCACGCATATCTCGCCATACATTTCCTTCAACTACAACGCCTTTATTCGGATCCTCCAGGTACTGCCGATCCCTTTCGCGTTTATTTCCATCACAAACGCTGCCTACGTCGGCCTGCCGCGGGAGGCTTCGAATCAGGTCTCCGGCATTATCAACTTCGTCCGAAATGTCGGTGGCAGCGTCCTCATCGCGCTCACAGGTGCGGGCGTGGTGCAACGCACCTCTTTTCACGAAGAACGGCTGCAGAACTACATGCAGCCGGGAAGCCAGGCCTTCACTACCCGCCTGAATGCGATGACAGGCTTCTTCCAGGGCATCACGGGAAACGCCGCCGACGCGCACTCCATGGCACAGGCGAACATCTACGGGCAACTCAATCAGCAGGCTGCCGTGATGGCCTATCAGGACATCTACCGTGTGCTTTGCTGGATGTCCGTGCTCCTCGTGTTTTTTGGCTTTCTACTCAGCAAGAACAGGCCTGGCGAGGGAGCTCCAGCCGGTGAGGCAGTACATTAATCAAAAGTACGGATCTGACGATGGAAGTGGTCGCGCACATATCGAAAAGCCTTCCTGCTGCACGCCGCACGCAATCAGGGAAGGGTTCCAAGCCATCTCCGCGAAGGCTCTCCCGTGAGGAAAGCCAGCGCCAGACACGCGTTCGGCTCATTGAGGTCGGGCGGCAGCACTTTCTCAGCTATGGACTCGGGGGTGCCGTGGCCGAGAAGATCGCAGAAGAGGCCGGCTTCTCGCGCGGTGCCCTCTACTCGAACTTCACCGACAAGGAAGATTTATTTGTTGCCGTCATGCAGGAAGAGCACCAACGGTATTGCGAGATGTACACCGCGATCTACCGAGATAGCGCCAGCTCCGAAAGAATGTTGCGACGCCTTCGTGCCGCATACATCGACATGCTGGTCAACCCCGAATGGGTCATCCTCTGGGCAGACTTTCAGTCTGAAGCGGTTCGTAACCAGGAGTTGCGGGAGCGGTATCGGCAGTTCTACGATGCCATGGTCCAGGACGGCATCGATCGTCTGACGGAGCATGTTGACAATGGAAGGCTCATCTGCAGAATGTCTCCCAGCAACTTCGTGCTGGCCATGAGCGGTTTCGCGCATGGACTGGCCATGCGCCAAAGGGTGCTGGGTTCTCAGCTGTCCGAAAGAACGACCCGCAAGCTCATCGGCGAAATGTTCGATATCTTGATCAGTACCCCGGAGTGAGCGCACCCGTGTATGCGGGCCTGTGCGGTTCCGTGTTTCACGTTTTTGGAGCCACCTCGACAGCAATCCGGCACTGTTGCAGTAACGAGCGGAAGCGCAGCTCACCCTCCTGATCTAGCGATTAAGCGGCAACCTGGAACAGGCGGTTCACGAAGCGGATCTCATTGCGAACGCCTGTCTTACACGTGAGACAGTGACCGCGTCGGATCATGCGCATGATCTCGAAGCCCTTGATTGTAGCTGTCGCGGTCCTCATGGTCTGAAGGCCTCGGGTCGGCTTGATCAATCGTTTCAGAGCGCCATGGTCGGCCTCGATGATGTTGTTCAAGTACTTCGAGGTTCGGTGCCGTGTGTTCTCCGACAGCTGGCCGTCACGCTTGAGCCTTTCGATCGCCTGAGGATACGAAGGGAGCTTATCGGTTGTGATCGACGTCGGCGGCCAGTTCCGCATGGTGGTTACCGCTTTGCTCAGGAAACGGAGTGCAGCGCGGGCGTTTCGCCGCTCCGACAGCATGAAGTCGATCAATTGGCCGTGCTTGTCGACTGCACGGAACAGGTACTTCCACCGGCCGCCCACCTTAACGTAGGTCTCGTCCACTCGCCAAGACGTCGAGCCGTAGCCTTGGTAAGCTCGCACACGCTTTTCAAGCTCGGGCGCGTAGCGGTGGACCCAGCGCATGATCGTGGACGGATCCACCTCCACTCCGCGTTCCTGCATCATCTCGGTCAGGTCTCGGTACGAGATCCCGTATTTGCAGTACCACCGAACACAGACCAGGATGATCTCAACGGGGAAACGACGACGCTTGAACATCAAATCATCGTACCCGCCTCAAACTCCTGAAACCGCTTAATGCAACAGAGCCGACATTAGGGCTCTGTTGCAACAATCAGGCCCGGACAGGGGCGTCCGTGTCGTTCCCCCTGCCAGAGGTGTCATACAGGCTGGACGTTGAGCCTTTCACCAAAGGTTGCAATAGCTTCTGCGAGCGCACTGACACCGATGCCGAAGGCACGTTCGACAATGCGTGCCTCGCCACGGATGTCGTGGGTGAGATTGAAGATGGCCGCCTGACCCTTGCGTAATGCACGCATCACCTCAAATCCCATGATGGTGGCGTAGGCTGTCTTCAGCGTCTTGAAGCCCCGCACGGGGCGGATCAACTGCTTCAGCTTGCCGTGATCAGCCTCAATGACGTTGTTCAGATACTTGATCTGTCAATGCACCGTGCTCTGAGGGCATTTGCCTTCGGCCTTCAGTTCTGAAATGGCGATCGCGTAGGTCGGCGCCTTGTCCGTGTTGATGACCTTCGGCTTCTCCCAATCCTTCAATCCGTTTAGCGCCTTGCCGAGGAAACGCCTGGCTGCGTTGGCGTTCCGTGTCGGCGAAAGATAGAAATCGATGGTGTTTCCTCCCTTGTCGACAGCCCGGTACAGATAGGTCCATTTGCCACGCACCTTCACGTACGTCTCATCGACTCGCCAGCTCGTCGACTGCGGGCGACGCCACTGCCAACGCAGCCGTTTCTCGATCTCCGGCGCGAACCTTTGAACCCAACGGTAGATCGTGGAATGATCAACGGGCACGCCGCGTTCACCCATCATTTGCTCGAGATCGCGATAGCTGATGCCGTAGCGGCAGTACCATCGCACCGCCCAGAGAATGATCTCGCCTTCAAACTGACGCCACTTGAACTCTGACATGACCCGCTCCGCTCGTGTTCAGCCCATCTTCACGCGGCTACCTCAACT
>CAXTGN010000014.1:17851-18397 GCA_964243455.1 uncultured Acidobacteriaceae bacterium | reverse complement strand
ACGAATGCCTCCGAACGCGCCGGATCGAGTCGCAAATACCGTGAAAAACAGAGATAGGTCAGGGCACCCCACTCGTGTGGCCCGCCCTTAAGGGTGGCAAGCTTCGAGTCCCGCGAGAGAAGGTCGCAAACGGGGCCTCATCCGCGAGAATCGCTGCCGTGTAAACGTTGCTCGTAGCCACCTGCGGATATCGCGAAAGAATCATCTCTGCATGTTCGAGCGAGCCGGAGCTATGCCACGAATGACGCGGCACACAGGCCACCTCGGTGAATGCCGCTACAGGTTCGGTGAGGGAGGCAGCGGAGCGAATCAGATGAAGCGTCTCGATGTGTTTAGCAAACCCCCCCAGCTCTCAAAGCCATGCTCGCGCGCGATGACCAATTGCGCATCGCCGCGGGTGACCCGCGCGCCTCGGATCTCGGACTCCGGCAGCTTGTGGAAGCGTGGATGATGGTGCTTGATGCGCGTGAGCGCAGCAGGATCGCCAAGGCTGCATTCCCTCGCAACGTCCTTGGCCTGCTTCTTGTACTGTTCGAGGTTGGGGCG
>CAXTGN010000014.1:12437-17841 GCA_964243455.1 uncultured Acidobacteriaceae bacterium | reverse complement strand
GCCTGGAGTCCGCACGCGTCAGGCTGGAAAGAAGATTCGTCGAATTGTCGAACTGGAGGTGGGCACGGCCCTTTCCGCGGACTGGATGCGCCCCTCGCGCTGAACTCCAATGTAAGAGGTTTCTAAATCGTCGTCAATCGACACGCAGTCCTGAATCATGGTCGGACCGTCGGCAAACAGGAAGTGGAGATCACTTCCGTAAAAACCGTTATTCGGGAGTGACCGATACTTGCCACCACACGACGGTCAGGTGACGTGAGGCCTCGGTCCGCGCGCGCAGGGAGACGAGATGGGTGCTCGGGTTGGTTGAATGAATCCGATCATTAAGGCGCATCCGTACGATGACCGTTACCCAGGAATAGCAGACACCCACCAACCTCACAGAGCTCAGAAGCTGCTTGAGGTCAGCTCTGTATAGCGATGAGCTGCCGGAAACCGCATGAGAAACTTCGCCCCGCGTGTCGTGGTCGTGTCTAGAAGGAGCTCTCCGTTATTTCGCTCGATGGCCAGCTTGGCGATGGCCAAGCCGATTCCAGAGCC
Source organism: uncultured Acidobacteriaceae bacterium (assembly GCA_964243455.1). Lineage (GTDB taxonomy): Bacteria > Acidobacteriota > Terriglobia > Terriglobales > Acidobacteriaceae > Granulicella. The sequence goes on along the minus strand of CAXTGN010000014.1, from coordinate 17,301 downwards.
AGCCATGGACACAGTTTCGGGAGCGCTACTTGTGAAGAAGCGTTCGAACACCTGTTCTCGCTCACTGTTCCGGATCCCGGGTCCTTCGTCTTCGATGCTCATCGCTGCCGTTCCCACTTTTTGGCCCTGGCCGCCAAACGTTAAACGGATTGTGCCTTCATAAGGTGAGAACTTAAAGGCATTGTGTAGGATATTCACGATGGCGGTCCGGACCAGGCCGCGATCAGCGTGCACCACGACTGCCTCCGGGTCCTCGACATGCTGAACCACGGTAATGTCCTTTTCTTCACACAGAACTTCCAAAAGGTTGATGACCTCATTCGTCAGTTCCACAAGCGAAAACGTACTCTGTCCCGCACCCGGTTGCGTCGCTTCTGCTCTCGCTAACGTAAGCAGATCATCGACGGTCTGGCTAAGAACCGAGCACTCCTCCAAGATGCTTCCGATAGCCTCTCTATATCGTTGAGGGCTGTTATATTCCTCCCGCAGGGCAAGCTCTCCTGTGCTGCGCATGGCTGCGAGCGGTGTGCGAAGTTCGTGGGCCGCATCAGCGGTGAAGCGCTGCAATTGCCTGAAGGCGGCTTCCAGCCGGTCCAGCAAATGGTTCAGTACGCGGGCCATGTGCCCCAGTTCATCTTGAGGGTTGCCCACCTCCAGCCTGTGATTCAGGTTCGTGGAGGTGATGGTCTCGGCCCGTGCAGCCATCGTGTCCAGAGGGCGAAATGCACGCCTGGCAATCGCGAAGCCGGCGAACCCGGCCAGAACCAGCGCTGCCGGCAACGCGATCAGCAGTACGCCCAGGAAATCTCGCATGCGCTCGCGGAACGGAGCGAGGCTGTAGCCAAGGCGAATCACCAACGTGCGCCCGCTAATCGCGTGCGTGTGACTGATGACGAAGGCCCGGCTACCATCGGCCAAACGCTCCACTCGTTCTTCGAAGGAGTCCTCACCCTCACCGGGGCGTGACGGTCCACCTAGGGCCATGCCGTTCAGCGTGGGGCTGCGGAAAAGCACTACTCCCGACAAGTCGCGCACCTCCATCAGCCGGTCAATCAGCAGGTGCGAATGAGGGTGCGTGAAGTAGTTCTGCTGAAGCTGCAGGTTGCCGCTTTGGTCAAAGTAGAGCAACCCTTCCACGGTCTCAACGTCCTGGACTTCATCGTGAAAGATCTGGCGTTTTATGGATTCATACTGAAATGCGAAGACCAGGATGACGTAAAAGGCCAGGATGAGCCCAAGGACGAGAACGTACCAGAGGGTCAGACGTGTTCGCAGCTGGTGGCGAAGGGGGCTCATGACGGCTGCGGTTCCCGGAGGCTGAAGCCTAGTCCTCTCACCGTATACAAGACCTTTGCTGGGAAGGGATCATCAATCTTGCGCCGAAGCCGGGCGATCTGCACATCAATGACGTTGTCCAGCGGCGTGAAGCGCGAGCCCTCCTTCCAGACATCGCGGGCGAGCATCTCGCGGGAGACGGTGCGCCCGCGGTGTTCGGCCAAAAAAAGCAAAACATCGAACTCGCGGGAGGTTAACTCCAGATCTTTCCCCGCTCGCGATGCTGTGCGAGCTCTTGGATCCAGGCGTAGATCCCCAATTTGAATCGCACTGGACGAGGCGACTGGCTGAATGCGACGCAGCAAGGCTTCTACCCTTGCGATGAGTTCGGGAAAGGAGAACGGCTTTCCAAGATAATCGTCAGCCCCTGCCCTGAGACCCTCTACCCGATCATCCACGGTGTTGTGCGAGGTGAGGATCAGGACGCGAACGTCGATCTGCTCTTGGCGAAGCTGTCGCAGAACATCAAGGCCACCTCCGTGGGGAAGAGTGAGGTCGAGGATGAGGAGATCCGGACGTTGGCTGTGAAGCAGAAAGAGGCCTTCTTCCCCGGTCGCGGCGTGCTCGACCTCGTAGCCCTCGGCCCGTATGCCGGCGATGAGCGCTTCCGCAAGCTTCTTATCATCTTCGATGACAAGAACCCGTGAGTGTTCCGGAGCAGCAGTCAAAGTGTGGGAACTCCACCTCGATCATTTCTCAGTGGCTCGTTGGACACAAGACCGCTGGGCTTCTGTAAAGAAAATGTCAGGAAATGTAAGGATTGGGCGCCGGCATCGAGTGGTTCACTTTAGGTGTAGCGTTTCGCTTCCGAAGGAGTTGCACCGGTGCCCGTTTCCAAGCTTGCTCTCTTTGCCCTGTTCTGTTCGGGGATCGCCGCAGCGCAGAACGGTTCTGTTCCGGGTGCGGCTTTGGCGCCCCAGACTACCTTGCCCATCACTTTTACGAAGACTGTCGATGCAAACCACGCAAAGTCGGGTGATCCTGTCACTGCCCGAACGCTGCAGCCAGTTCGGCTTGCCGACGGGCGGCAGGTGAAAGCCGGTGCTCAGGTGCTGGGACACGTCACCGAGGCGCAGCCTTTCATCTTCGGCAAGAGCCCTTACGCTAAGAAGGGGCAGGCTCTTCTGGCCATTCAGCTCGATAGTCTGGTCATACCCCAGGGCGAAAAGATCCCGCTGCATGTCTACCTCCGTGCCATGGCGGATACCTTCGCCACGAGCGCCGCCTATGAGCCACGCCCGAGCGACGAGGATCCGCTTCATAGCACCACGCAGGTTGGGGGAGACATACTCACACCCTCACAGAACGAAATTCTCAACCGGGACGGAGACGTCGTGGGTTACAACAAGCGGGCTGGAGTCTATGCTCACCTGATCGCCAACGTCGGCGCTGGCGTCACGCACTGCGACGGAAGCAACACCGAGCAGGCGATGGCTCACTTCTCCACTTCCGCCTGTGGTCTGTATGGGTTCAGGGACGTGGCCCTCACATCGAGCGGCTTTGGTTCTGATTCGTCAACCTTCACATTGACCTCCAGACGCCGCTCGCCCGAGATCGTCCGGAACAGCACCGCCCTCCTTGAAGTTGTGCCCACTTCCAACATGGCTTCAGTGTCGCGGTAGACGGACGGGGAGTTCAGGCAGGAGCAATCGTTATTGAAGCATCTCTCTGGTTATGTTTTCCTGGTACTGCTGATGATCGGGTTCGCGCCTTCGAGCTCTCGTGCTCAAGGGCAGCAGTCTTCTTCAGCGCAGACGCTAACGCTGGATCAGCTCGAAGCCTCTGCGCTCGCCAACCAGCCAAGAATGCTTGCGGCTCAACTACGCGCCCGAGCTTCCGGCGAAAGGGTGAAAGAAGCGCGGGCCGGCTTTCTTCCCACGGTGACCTTCAACACAACAGGTGTGCGCGTCGCTGATGTAGGCACATCCCTTGCAGCCGGTTACATAACGACTTCGTCGGTCTCCGATCGATTTGCTTACGGCGGCAACCTGAACCAGCTTGTCACCGACTTCGGCCGCACCGGCGCACTAGTTGGGAGCGCTCGCTTCACTGCGCAGGCTCAGGCGGATCTCGCCACGCTGACCCGCGCGCAGGTGCGATTGGACGTCCGCGATGCCTACTACCAGGTCCTCGGTGCAGAGGCAGTGCTTTGCGCCGCACAGGCAGCTCAGGCCAACAGACACCTGATTGCGCAGCAACTCTCGGCACTGGCCCAGAGCGAACTGCGTTCCACGCTCGACGTCAACTTCGCCAACGTTCTCGCAAGTGAAGCCGACCTCGCCGTAGTACAGGCTGAAAGCCTTGTTTCACAGCAGCGTGCTCGGCTCGCAACAGCCACCGGCGGCGACAACACGATCACGGCAACCCTGGTTGTGCCAGCTGGAGCCGATCCGCTGCCGCCTGATCCCGCTTCCCTGGTGACAGGCGCCCAGTCGCAGAGAGCGGATCTGACCGCCGCAGAGGCACAGCAGCACGCGGCAGACCAGTTCGCCAATGCTGAAAGGAAACTGAGCTATCCAACGCTCAGCGTTGTCGGCGCTGCGGGACAGATTCCGCTGCATGACCGCACGTTGCAGGGTGACTATGCTGCGGCAGGCTTCAACCTGAACATCCCCGTCTTCATCGGTGGCCTTTTTCGAGCTCGGGGCACGGAGGCAGAACTCGAGGCCAACGCTCGCAAGAAGGATGTGCAGGAGATGCATCTTGAAGTGAACGAGCAGGTGCGCATCAGCTGGTCTTTGGCCAACGAGGCATTCCGAAGCCTCGATGTGACAGCCCGCCTCGTGGCTCAGAGCAAGGAAGCCCTTCGACTCGCGCAGGCGCGTTATGACGCCGGTCTGGGAAGCATCGTCGAACTCAACCAGGGGCAGCTGAATGAGACCTCTGCCGAGATCTCAGCAGCCGACGCGAACTACACCTATCTCGCACGCCGTGCGGAGCTGGACTTCGCCGCGGGATTGCTCAATTGAAAGGACCTCCTTCGATGGCAAGCCGATGCGCGCTCTCGCTGCGCCTGATGACTGCTTCAGCCGTCTGCATGCTCACCTCATGCCAATCGGCCCCGGCGCCTGCCCCGGAGTTGCCCACCGTGCCTGTCGCAACGGTTGGGCCTGCAACGCTTGAGAACAACGTTGTTCTTTCCGCGGAATTCGAGCCCTTTCAGGACATCGATGTCATGTCCAAGATCGCAGGCTATGTGAAATTCATACGGGTCGACATCGGATCGCACGTCCACCAGGGCGATGTACTCGCCGTGCTCGATGTTCCTGAAATCCAGGCTGATCTGCAAAAGGCACAGGCAGGAGTCGCTGCTGCTCAAGCAAACGTCCTTACGGCTCGAGCGAGCATTCAGAACGCCGAGGCTGCCGCCGGCATTGCCCATCTCTACTTCGAACGCATCAATGACGTCGCGACGAAGAACAAGGGCCTGGTCCCCCGGCAAGAGGTCGATGTGGCGCAGTCCAAGGACGCCGAAGCTGTGGCTCAGGTAGCGAGTGCGCAGTCCGCGCTGAAGGCCGCCCAGCAAACG
>CAXTGN010000014.1:11711-12427 GCA_964243455.1 uncultured Acidobacteriaceae bacterium | reverse complement strand
ACCTGGCTCGCGCGGGGGCGATGATGCAGTACGCCACGATCAGGGCTCCTTTCGCCGGGGTAGTCACCAAGCGATACGCGAACACGGGCTCCATGATCCAGGCCGGCACCGCTTCGCAATTGCAGGCGATGCCGGTGGTGCGTCTGGCCCAGAACAATGTCCTCCGCCTCACACTCCCGGTTCCCGTCGCCGACGTAGCCGAAGTGAAAGATGGCGAACCGGTCGACGTCAATGTAGCGAATCCTCCCCGAGCATTGCGAGGGGAGATCAGCCGGTACGCGGATTCGGTGCAGATGGCCACACGCACGATGGACACGCAGGTCGACGTGGCAAACCCGGACGGCACTTTGATCCCTGGCATGTATGCCGAGGTTCACCTGCATTTGGCAGACCGCCCGAATGTTTTAAGCGTGCCGGTCGATGCTATCGACGGACTTGGAACCAGTGTCGAACAGGCATACGTCGTGCGTTCCGGCGTGGTTCATGTCGTCCAGGTCACCAGCGGGCTGCAAACGCCCACACGGCTGGAAATCCTTTCTGGCCTCCACGAGGGTGACCAGGTCATTGTTGGTCGTCATACGGGCCTCTCCGAAGGCGAGAAGGTCCAGGCCCGTCCGGCCACGTACGAGAACGACTCCAATCCAACCTAGGCTCGACGCCCAACAGTAGAAAGAGCGAGGAACGATGTCGGGATTCGCCATCCGCAACCCTTACCT
>CAXTGN010000014.1:0-11701 GCA_964243455.1 uncultured Acidobacteriaceae bacterium | reverse complement strand
GTGCAGCCACGTACGAGAACGACTCCAGTCACCTCTAGGTCGAGCCGAAACAAGGGAAAGAGCGAGGAACGATGTCGGGATTTTCCATCCGGAACCCTTACTTCATTGTGGTGCTTTGCCTTGCGGTGATGATCCTGGGTACGGTAAGTGCTTCGGACATGCCGGTCGATATGTTTCCGGCCGTCAATCTCCCCGTCGTTGCTGTCGCGACGTTCTACTCCGGCATGCCCCCGGCACAGATCGAAACCAACATCACCTATCACCTCGAACGCCAGTTCACACTGGCCAGCGGCATCGACCACATGGAGTCGCGTTCGCTCCCCGGGGTCAGCCTGATCAGGGTCTACTTCCGCAGCGGCACGGACCCGGATGCGGCCGCCGGTTCAATCTCCTCGCTCGCCATGAGCGATCTGCGCGACATGCCCCCGGGCACCTACCCGCCCATCATCCTTAAGCAGGATGCCGCCAGCATTCCGGTCTCCCTGGTGACTCTGACAGGTTCGGGTCTTGACGAGAGCAAGCTCAAGGATCTTGGCCAGAACTATGTTCGCAATCAGTTGGCCAGCGTCGAAGGCGCATCCGTGCCGCAACCCTTTGGCGGCCGCTGGCGGCAGATCATGCTCTACGCCGACCCCTACAAGCTGGAGGCAAACCAGCTCAGCCCCATGGACGTTGTCCGTGCCGTGAACGACGCCAACGTCATCCTGCCCGCGGGTGACGTGGAGATCGGCCGCAACGACTACGACCTCTACACAAACTCCATGCTGAAGGGCGCCGACGATATCGCACAGGTGCCGCTCAAGATGGTCGGGCAGACCCCCGTGCGCGTCGGCGATGTTGCCACGCCGAAGGACTCCTTCGGCCGCCAGTTCAACATCGTCCGGGTAAATGGCCAGAGGGCCGTCTATCTCCCCATCTTCAAGGCCGGTGCAGACGCCAACACAATCGCCATCGTCAATGGTGTTCGCGCCACGCTGAAGAAGCTGTATGACGTACCCGCCTCGCTCCAGACTGCGGTCGTCTTCGACCAGTCCCGCTTCGTCAAGACGGCGATTGAAACCCTCGTACATGAGGGCGGCATCGGCCTCTTTCTCACCTGCCTGATGATCCTGATCTTTCTCGGCAGTGTGCGAGCCACTCTCGCTGTCTTCTTCTCCATCCCCCTCTCGTTGCTCGCAACCTTCTTCGTCCTCAAGCTAAGTGGTAGCTCCATCAACAGCATGGTACTCGGTGGTCTCGCCCTCGCCTTGTCCCGCCTGATCGACAACTCCGTCGTCGTGCTGGAGAACATCTTCCGCCATCTGGAGGAGGGTGAGCCGCCACTCGTCGCAGCAGAAAAGGGAGGTCAGGAGGTCGCACTTCCAGTCCTCGCCGGCACACTGACGACCGTAGTGGTCTTCTTCCCGGTTACCATGCTCTACGGCGTCAGCCGCTTCCTGTTCTCCGCCCTGGCGCTTGCGGTTGTGATCTCTCTGTTCGCCTCGTACTTCGTCGCACTCACGGTCGTTCCTCTCTTCTGCGCTCGCTTCATCAAAAGCCCGCACGGCGAGTTGGTGCATGAGTCCGCGGAAGGCGAGTACGCCGTAGCTCCAGCCCATATCTCGAAGCATCCCGGCCTCGCTACCCGCTTTAACGCCCACTTCACCGCCGGGTTCGATGCCCTGCTGCACCGTTACGACCGGTTGGTGCAGAAGGTTCTTGAAGCTCCGAAGACCGTACTGACCGTCTCCGGCATTGCATTTGCTTTGAGCCTCTTGCTCTTTCCGCTGCTCGGCCTCTCGTTCTTTCCCCGCACAGACGCGGGTCAATTCGTTGTGAACTTCAAGGCCCCGTCCGGCACGAAACTCGTCGACACCGAAGCCGAAGCAGCCAAGGTGGAGAGCATCGTCAAGAGCATCGTATCCAAACACGATCTCGCGCTCACAGTGACCAACATCGGCGTGGATCCCGGATTCTCCGCCCTCTTCACCCCAAACGCGGCCATGCACACCGGCTTCACCCAGGTCGCGCTCTCAGAGGATCACAAGACCAGCAGCTACACCTACATCGATGAGGTCAAGCGAGCCTTGGTTGAACAGATGCCGGAACTCCAGACCTTCTTCGCCAGCGGCAGCCTCGTCGACGGTGTCCTGAACATGGGTGCACCGGCCCCGATCGACATTCGTGTCAGCGGCAATGACATGACGGCCGATTACAACACCGCGCAGCAGATAGCGGCACACGTTCGGCAAGTCCGTGGCGTCGCCGACGTATACGTTCCGCAGGACATCGACTATCCCTCGCTTCGGATCGCGGTGGACCGCACCCGTGCCAGCGAACTCGGCCTCACTGAGAAGGAAGTCGTCTCCAACATCATCACCGCGCTCACCTCAAACCAGATGATCGCTCCCAGCATCTGGATCGATCCCAAGAGCGGCAACAACTACTTCCTGACCGTCATGTACAAGGAAGGCCAGGTCAAATCCCTTGAAGACCTCAAAGCCATCCCGCTGCACGGAGCCAACCTCACGCAACCCACTCGATTAGACATGGTCGCGAACATCGAGCAGTTCAAAGCGCCCACAGAGATCGACCACACGCAGATCCGGCGTTACGTCGATATCTACGTTCGCCCTGAGCAGGAGAGCCTGGATCGCATAACCCACGGCATCGACAACATCGTAGCTGGCACCGACGCCCCGGATGGAGTCGACGTAGTCCTCACCGGCAGCGTCAACTCCATGAACGCCTCCTTCCGCAGCTTCGCGATCGGTCTGACTCTTTCCGTTCTGTTGCTGTTCCTCATCCTGGTTGCGCAATTCCGGTCCTTTGTCGACCCTTTCATCATCCTTCTCGCGCTTCCGCCGGGCATCACGGGCGTAATCATCACCCTCTTGCTCTGGGGTACAACCCTCAACGTGATGTCCCTCATGGGTGTGGTCATGCTGGCGGGCATCGCACTCTCAAACAGCATCCTTATCGTGGAGTTCGCACACCACTTGCTAAAAGAAGGCCGATCCGTCCGGGATGCCATCATCACCTCCTGCCGCGTCCGTCTACGCCCGATTCTGATGACCTCGCTTGCTACCCTCATCGGTCTGTTGCCGATGGCGCTTAAGCTGGGCGAAGGCAGCGAAGCCTATGCTCCCCTTGCCCAGGCCCTCATCGGCGGTCTTACCGTCTCGGTCGTCCTTACAGTGTTCCTCGTTCCTGCCGGCTTCTTCCTTGTCTACAGAAACAGGCCAGCATCTTGAGCTTTTGTCCGGTTGGTCCGTTATACGGAACTGACGGTTGTTCCCGGTTGATCGGCAACTCGGAAGTAAACGTCCAATCAGTACCGATTCGCGGCTCGCGGGTAGCGATGCCGTGTGTCGTGGCGGTATGAGAACCGCAAGGCGGGCCAGTTTGGAACAGAACGTAACCTTATCGGACGTAAGCTATTCATAACAAACATCTTATTTACGATACTATCACTAGGCCTTGGTTGGGATCACGGCGTCCTTGGCGGACTTCGCGAGCCAGAACTTAACGCGAGTAGTGCGACTGATCATTCCAGCAAGGCGCAGTCACTCGTCTTTTCGCAACTTTCAGGCCTTTGATCCTAGCGGAAGCTGCCCCCATCGTTTCGAAGACTCGGGTGATCGTATGACTTGTTGAAGGTCCACAGTCGCCGCATGATGCTGTGGTGCCGTAAGGGGCGATGCGCTTTGTCGAGTCGAATAGTTGAGGTCAGTCGGCCGAGACGCTCTCCCGCGATACCATTTCGCAGGAGAGCCCGGCCCGTACAATCATCATCATCTCGCGGATTTGCTTAATCACCAGCTCCGGCTCGTCGAGATGCACCCAGTGCCCGCTTTTTTCTGCAATCAATTGCTCCGCATCCGGCCCAATCTTGCGCAAATCAGCCTCCGAGATCGCCTTCGGATGCCCCGGAGTCAGCAAAACCACCGGCATGCCCACGATCGGCGACGCATCGAGCATCTCCGTTACTGTTCCTGGAACTCCCTGAATATGCGCCGTCATCCCGCGAAAAAGGCCGGGTTCGACCAGTGTGCCGCCACAATCGGCCATACCGCCGGCGGCATCTTGTGTAATTCGCTCGTTACCCGCTCCAGCACGTTGTGCCCGCCTGTTGCGCGCGTGAAAAGGCTTGTAAACCTGCCTGACCGGCGGAAGAAAGACATCGTCGTCAATCTTGCCAGACCCCAAAAGGCAATTGGAACGCCCCACCGCGTCAGCTGCATCCCACGGTTCAACAACCTGCGCTGCGACTCATCCACGGGCGGCCACTCGTCGGTGCGCATGGCATCCACCAGCACCGCGCCGACCACCTCGTCGGGATACTCGGCCGCAAAGTACCGCACCACCAGCCCACCGAACGAATGCCCCACCAGCAAATAAGGCGGCGTGATGCCGGCAGCCTGCAGCATCGCCCGCAACTCCTCCACCACCTTCGATGGGATTCGCTCCGACACCGCCGGCGTACTCCAACCGAGTCCCAACCGATCGTAAGAAACGGTGTGCGCAAACTCGCTTACTGACTCCTGAACCTTGGCCCAGTTCTGACTCGTCGCCCCGATCCCCGATTCAAAAATCACCGACGGGCTAGCTCCACGGCCCATCTCCATCATGAACAGGCGCCGACGCCCTCCGATGTCCACCAACCGGCCAAGCCGAAGAAAGCGCCTTCGGTCATACTTCGACCCGATCCACTGATACAGCAACCCCAAAAATGGCACGAGGGGAAGTAAGATCAAAAACCACAGCAAGCGAAACATGCACTGCTCTCCTTGGGAATGGAGCTGATAGATTCATATTTCCTGCAAGCCTAAGAACAGAAGCGCGAACATCAAAGACCCAATTCTTCGATGCGTCCATGCTGCCTGTTGATGATTCGTTTGCCTAACCCCCTGAGCGGACCAGCGCTGGTGTCGCTGGGATCGTTCGCGTCGGCTCAAGCTCATCTCGGCTGTCGCCTTCCAGAACTGGATCTCACAGTCGCGGAAGCCACCCGCCACCTTCGATTGCCGAGCAAAGGGCCTTGCCGAACAGAATTCACTGGAACACGTTTTCGGGTATGTCGATCACCGTAGCTTCTGCCGGTCCTTTCCCCAACTGCGGCGACAGTCCCTGTTTTCGGACGTTCACGACGTACTTCATGCGAGCACTTCGAAGCTGCTGAACCTGTTCCTGTCCAAGTGGACGAGCAAACCCTAGTTGATGGGCAACGAGAGCTACATGGGCTAAGTGTTCAACGGTCTCCATCTTCATGAAAGCTTCGGCAAGAGTCACGCCATAGCTGACCGCACCGTGGTTCTCGAGAAGAATCGCATCGTGATCGGAGATGAAAGGCTGCACACTAGCAGCCACCTCAGCCGTTCCACTCGTGGCATAAGAGGCTAGAGGAACGGCTCCAACCGTCATCACTGCTTCCTGACAGAGAATTACATCAAGAGCTCGCCCCGAGCAAGCAAAAGCTGTCGCCGTCGGCGGATGAGAATGGACAACCGCACCTACATCTTCACGTTGCTCGTAAATAGCAAGATGCATGGATATTTCGCTAGTGACCCTTCTTGTGCCCGCGAGCAGGCGCCCGTAGAGGTCAACGATCACCATATCGGATGCTTTAACCAGACCTTTGCTAACGCCAGTTGGCGTAACCAGCAGTCTTCGCGCGTCGAGACGTACCGAAAGGTTTCCAGAGGTTCCGGGAGCGAACCCGAGGCGTGACAGCCACCTGCTGAACCTAACCAATTCGCGCCGCAACGCTTCCTCTGTCGTGCATCCACTCTCGTCCAAGCTTTGCTCCTGTCCATCTCTGCTCGAGCTTAGCCGGCAGGATCCTGAATGACTTGCTCGTCTGCTGGACCAGTTCGGCGAGAACGCTTCTGCGCTTTAGGCCACTTTGCCCGACGGTAGCTGATTTCTTGAGGAGTGACCGCCATGAGCCTGCCGGTCTTCGAAGAATCCACTGCGGCGATCCAATGGTAAGCAGTGCAGTCCTCATCGCGAGCAGTCGCGATCTCCAGAACGAGTTTTAAACGGATCCAAGCACAACTGAAGGTGGTAGATAATGGAAAGGACTGAGTCTCCTGGTCTCGCAGTACATGGAGATGGAGCTTTTGTTGTTTGCGGCACATGACGGAGCGCTAGTGTTTCGGCATGGCGCAGCGTTCGTCATTTTACAGTTAGGGCGCTGACCATGACTAGTCCCATTCTGCAAGTACGCGAGCTGCGCAAAGACTATGACGAAGGACGGATCCAGGCTCTCCAAGGGGTCGATCTTTCCATCGGCGCGGGCGAATTTGTTGCCATCAGCGGACATAGCGGCAGCGGCAAATCGACCCTGCTCCATCTGCTCGGCGGACTGGATACCCCCACGGGCGGCGAGGTTCTGTTCCGCGGTGCGGCTCTGGGTTCTTCTATCAGCCTCGACACCTACCGCTGCCATCACGTTGGTTTCATCTTCCAATCGTTCTATCTACTGCCCACCCTGCGTGCTGTTGAGAATGTCCAGGCACCCATGCTCGCCACAACCGATGGCAGCGGCCAACGCGGAGAACGTGCCGAGGCACTGCTGCGTGAGGTCGGGCTGGAGCACCGCATGCGTCAGCATCCAAATGAACTTTCCGGGGGAGAACGGCAACGCGTGGCGATTGCTCGAGCGTTGGCAAATAACCCTTCTATCCTGTTGGCCGATGAGCCCACGGGCAATCTCGACAGCGCGAACTCCGAGCGCATCATGGAACTCCTGACCGGCATCCAGAAGACCCGCGGCATGACGCTGATTGTGATCACGCACGAGGACGAGATTGCGAACTCCGCGCCACGTCACATTCGTATTCATGATGGAAAAATCGTGAATGAAAGAGTCGCGCCATGAGACTCGCCTCATTGATGACTGGCGCAATGCTGCTCCTTGCGAGTACGGCGTACACGACGGATGCGGGAGATGCGCGGGCGTTAGTCGCCACCGCGCGGCAGCGCATCCAGACTGAGGATTCCCGTGGCAGCGGGCACCTGGTCCGGGTGGATGCAAGCGGGAAACGATTCAGCAACGCATTTGAGATCAAGGCGCACTGGTTTCCAGGCGTTCTGCGCGTGCTGCTCGAGATCGCCCCATCCCAGGCGCCGGCGGCTGATGCGCACCAGGATGTAAGCCAAACAACTGCTTCGGATCGGCGCGCGAATATCCTGCTCGAGATGCGGCCGGATGGCGCGGATACGATTCGGGTCTTTCGTTCACACGCGTCGGCAGCAGCCACCTTGCCTTTTGACAAATGGGGTGAGAGTGTCTTCGGCACTGATTTCAACTATGAAGATTTTTTACAGCCGGAGTACTACTGGCAAAGCCAGACGTTTGTTAAGAGCGCCAGAGTTGGTGCGCACGATTGCGATGTGCTGAAGAGCGCAGCGGAGGCAGCGGATCGATCGCACTATGTCGAGGTGCAGACTTGGCTCGATCACACGATCGGTTATCCCATTTATGTAGAGAAGACACTTAAGGGTTCTGCCATAGTGAAGGAGTTCACATCCCTCGGTTTGCGCCAGTCAGGTGGAGTCTGGTCAGCCAAGCAGATTGAGGTGAAGGTCCATGGCCGTCCCGGGTCGACCCTCCTGATCTTCGACCGCGGAAGCACCAAGGCCAACCTCACCCTGAAGGATTTCAGCCCCGAGCAGATCAGCCGATTTGAAGATCGCCCCTAGGTCTCCGCTTGCAGGAGTACCTCTCAGAGGGTGAGCCGGGATTGGCTAATTCCTTGCATTCGGCTCTGCGAATCGCTCCTGCAGCACCCGGCGTAGATACTTGCCGGTCTGGTTCTGCGGCAGGTCGCCGGGCGCAAGAATCCAGATGCGGCGCGGCGCTTTATACGCTGCGAGGTGGCTGCGGCCCCAGTTCAGCAGGTCAACCTCTGCGGAAGAAGAACCAGGCTGCAATTCAACTGCCGCCACGGGAACCTCGCCTTTTTCCGCATGGTGCAAACCGAATGCGACGGCGCGAGCCACGGCCGGATGGGCGAGCATTGCTTCTTCCAATTCGCGCACGTACACGGAGTAGCCACCCGATTTGATGACCTCTTTTGCGCGTCCCACAAGCCGGATGAGCCCAAGGCGATTGCGTGTGGCCAGGTCGCCGGTACGCAACCAGCCATCCCCGGTAAGAAGGCTGTGAGCCTCGTCCGTATCTTTGTCCTTGTCCTTCCAATAGTGCGGAGCGAGACCGCGTCGGCGAATCTCAAATTCACCGGTCTTACCCGCCGGCACAGCCTGGCCTCTCTCGTCGACTACGCGGATGCGAAACGGCGGCACGGGTAGACACAGGTCGCCACTGCCGCGCAGCCACGGGAACTCGATGCCCATCATGGCAAGCCCGCCTATTTCCACCATGCCATAGCCGTTCAGCAGAATAGGTGAAATGCGCCATCGACCGAAGGGCCGGAAAAGGGCTCCGAATTTACGCAGACGCAGACGAACCTCCGTACGAAGGTGATCGCTTGCGGAGAGCCAGACGCGCACACTCGCCAGGCGTGCCGGCGCGGGATTGCTGTTTACCAGGCGGGCGAACATGGTGGGCACGCCAACGACCGCGGTGACGTGAAAACGCTCGATAAGCTCCAGCGCTGCATCGACGTCGAAGCGGTCGAGAAAGCAGCCGCGGATACCCGCCATGAGGCCGTACAACGCGATACTCACAGCCATGATGTGTGACCACGGCAACGCCACGAGCGCGAGGTCTCGCGGCCCTAGGATCAGCCCAGAGATCACTGTGGACGCCCGTGCTCCAAGCAGCGCGTTACTTGAGAGCGCTGCGCCCTTGGGAAAGCCACTGGTTCCGGAGGTGTGAAAGATGGCAACCGTTGCGGCCGGGTCGATGGCGACCGGCGGTGCTGGCATACCACTCCCACGCATGCCTACACCGGGAAGGCGCAGAAATCCGTCAAGCGGGTCCTGCTCCTCATCTGCCTGGATCCAGGTGCGCACATCCAGAGCATGGCGGTCGCTGATGTGCTGTTCAAACACCTTTTTGTCGGTGACGAGAATGTCTGTGCCGCTGTCGGCAAGAATGCGGCGCACTTCGGGAAGCGAGAGCTGCGGATTCAGCGGAACGGCGATGCCTCCCGCGCGGATGATGGCAAGGAACCAATGGAAGCATTCGCGATTGTTGCTGCGATAGATGGCAATCGGCTGGCCCGGGCGGAGCATGACCGTCCCACGCAGAAAAGTGTCGATGCAGCCAACTTCACGATGAAGATCGGAAAGATGGAAGATGCCGCTCTCGTAGACGGCAACTTCGCATTCACCTTTGCGACGAACCAGTTCATCCAAGAGATTGGCGACAGTGAGTTCTCGATTTCGCGCGAGTTGAAACCGCTGGATAAGACTCATGGCGCAGCAGCAATGGGCTTGCGTCCCCAGTCGCTGGCCACGCAATAGTGAAAGAGGCGATCGAGATAGCCGAGTACCGGCGGCGGGTTGATGCCGGCCGGCTGCAGTAGACGTTCGGCATTGCCGGTGTCGAATTGCATGCGCATGGTGAAGTAATCCCGATAGGCACGGCCGTCACGTAGCACACGTCGTTTGCGTCCCCAAAGAGAGAGAAACAGAAGCGGCCGCACCACCGCGAAGAAGAATTTTGGATCAACAAATCGCGGCTTGGGACCGTTGAAGTACTCCATCGCCCGCTGGGCAACCTGCTCGATCGTTGCGCTGGCACGCGGTCCGGCACAGAGGTGAACGGTACAGCCTAGGGCGGCTTCATCGAAGAGAAGATGCGCGACGGAGCCGGCGACGAAATCCACGGGCACAATGTCGAGTACCGCATCCGGGTAGCCAGGGACGGTGCGCCAAAGGCCCCGTGCGTAAATCTTCAGTGGCCAGTACATCATCTTGAAGCTGGAGGTGACGCCGGTTTTGGAGTCGCCCACGATGATGCTCGGACGCAGGATCATGCCGGGAAGCGAGGCGAGACGCTCCTGTACCAGGGCCTCCGCCTCTGCCTTGGTTTGCTCATAGGTGTTGCGGTAGCTCTGGCCCACAGCCAGCTCATCTTCGCGCACCAGGCCTGTGCGCTCACCGGCTACGTAGGCCGTACCCACGTAGGCGAAGCTTCGCAGCTCGCGCGCGCCGCTTGCAAAGTCGAGAATTCGCCGTGTGCCCTCGACGTTGATGCGCCATGCCTCTTCGAGCGAATGATCGAAGCGCACGGTGGCAGCCGAGTGAATGACGCGGGTTGTTTCAGCCGAAAGGCGTGCGTAGGCTGCTGGCTCCAGCCCACAGTTTGGCTGGCTTACGTCCCCAGAGAAGACCTGAACGCGCGTTCGCTCCGCCAAGGGAAGGAAAGCATCAGCGCGCTGTTGAGCCGATTGCCCGGCCCGATCGCGAATCAGCAACGCCAATGTGGCGTTCGGCTTTCGCTCCAGAAGTTCGCGCACCAGCTGCACACCGAGAAAGCCCGTTGCGCCCGTAACCAAAATGAACTCCTCGTTATTCAAATCAGTTCAAAACCGTCCTTGGATTGCGCCTTGGAAAGAAGCTCAGAAGCGAGAAACAGCTTCGTCCTATGCCTAGCCTGCGCTTTGGGCTAAGTATAGTCTGCGAGCAAACGAACTCACTCTCGCTGAGATCGACAAGCAACCTCACCATCCCAAATGCTTGGGACGGCCACAGCAGGCACGGACGACAGCTAGACTACGAACAGTTCGCATGTTCAGCGCGAAATTAAAAAGAAAGTACTCCATCTCATGGCAAAATCACTGTCCTTCACGGGGTTTGTTTTGAAGAATCTGCTGCGCCGGCGGATGAGGACGCTGCTCACGCTGGCCGGCATCGGAACGGCGGTGGGCGCGTTCGTAGGACTGGTGGGGTTTTCGAGCGCATTCGAACAGCAATGGATGCGGATCTACTCAAGCAGCGGCACCGACATTTCCGTAATCCAGGGCACCTTTCTGAACACATCCATGGACGAATCGGTAGCGGCAAAGCTGATGAAGCTGCCTGATGTGGCGCAGGCCTCACCCTCGATCTTCAACCTCATGGACCTGACACCGGACGTGAACGCACTGGTCTACGCCTGGAAGGCCGACGCGTTTCAGTTCGGCTCTCTGCAGATCCTTGTAGGCCGGCCCTTTCGCGACGGCCAGGCCGAAGCCATGCTGGGCGACATGCTCGCGCAGACGTTGAAAAAGAAGCCCGGGGACACGCTGGAGATTCAGGGCACCACCTTCACGATCACGGCTATCTATCATGGTGCTTCGACGCTGGAGGCAGCCGCAGTGGTCATGCCGCTGGACCAATTGCAACAGCTCAGCAGCTTGCAAGGCAAGGCTTCGACGATCGATGTACGGCTGCGCCCAGCGCCTCGCGGGGAGCCTTCAGCACAGTACATAAAGGACGCTCAAGCTGAGATCGAAGCCGCTCTGCCGGGACTACGCGCGGTTCCCGCGGCCGAGCGCGCCAGCGACAATCAGTTTGTAAAGCTGGCCCACGCATCCGCGTGGGGCACATCTTCGCTCGCCCTGCTCATCGGCATACTCGGAATCGCCAACACCATGGCGATGTCGGTCTTCGAGCGCACGCGGGAGATCGGCATCCTGCGCGCTCTGGGTTGGAATCGATGGCTGGTGCTGGCCCACATCGAGATTGAAGCCGTTACGCTCGGCCTGGGCGGAGGATGCCTGGGAATCGCTCTTGGGTGGTGTGCATTGCGCGTGCTGGCGGCTTT